>NZ_CACSIH010000144.1:0-234 GCF_902705805.1 Alteromonas alvinellae
TCGTTTGCGCCATGGTGGATATTTGCCATGGCAACGCTAGGTAGAATTAGCAGTAATACCGCAGCTTGATAGGTGATTTTTTTTAACATTTTTGCCTCCAGACAAAGCTGGCACATATAGGTACATTAGCACCTAGATAATAAATAGGAACTGAAACAAATTGTGCGTGAGATTTGGACGCACTAACCCTGTGTTAGGCAAATATCGGGGGGCGAAAAAGTGAGGAAGTTACTG
>NZ_CACSIH010000145.1:0-416 GCF_902705805.1 Alteromonas alvinellae
GACATCGGTAAGAGATGTAAGCACTCGACACTCTTTTCCTTTAATTTTCTTCGTAATTAGTCGCGCTTCAAGCTCATTGGGAAGTGTGGGGAATTTCTTTCTCGCTTGAGGTGTGGTTGTTAGTTTTACCCGTTTATCTACTCGGCTATAGCTCTCTAACACATCAAACTGGAGGCCTTTTCTGGCAGGTATCATCCAGTGTCTTTCTTGTCCCTCACTATGCCATTGGTGGAGTAAGCCCAACGAATAAAAACCACGGTCAAACATAGTGAGCGAATGGTTAGGCGTGTCTTTAATTAGCTGCTCTGCTAGCACCATCTCGTTAGACTTATACTTATCAAACACACTGTTTATAAGTTGATGACTCGTCAGTTCCATCTGGCAGACCATGCGAATCTGAGGAAAGGCTGTATCAC
>NZ_CACSIH010000146.1:0-4121 GCF_902705805.1 Alteromonas alvinellae
TGGGGATACCTCAGGGTCAGAGTACATTTTGTGACATAGATTTGTCTTGGAAAATGTACTCTGACCCCATTATTTAGGTTAATCGCGCCAGCGCTTGGTTAGCTCGTCGTAGGCGTCTATGCGGCGGTCGCGGAAGTAAGGCCAAATGCGCTTGACCTGTTCGGTACGTTCCATATCAAGCTCTACGGTTAGCGTGGTTTCACCTTCAGCTTCGGCTTTGGCCAAAATCTCACCTTGCGGGCCTGCTACAAAGCTTTGTCCCCAGAACTGAATACCTGGATCACCTTCAACAGGTGACGCTTCAAATCCAGTGCGGTTTGCCACGATAACCGGTACTGAGTTTGCCACAGCGTGAGAGCGCTGAATGGTTTCCCATGCACCATGCTGACGGGTACGTTCTTCTTCTGTGTCAGTTAAATCCCAGCCGATTGCGGTAGGGTAGAACAACAAGTCCGCACCTGCCATCGCCATTAGGCGCGCCGCTTCTGGATACCACTGGTCCCAACACACCAATACGCCAAGTTTACCTACGCTGGTTTCAATAGGCGTGAAGCCCATATCGCCCGGTGTGAAGTAAAACTTCTCGTAAAAGCCTGGGTCATCAGGAATATGCATTTTACGATATTTGCCCGCAATTTCTTTACTGCGGTCGAACACGACTGCGGTGTTGTGATACAAACCTGAACCGCGCTTTTCAAATAAAGATGTCACCAACACGATATTGTGTTTTTCGGCTAGTTCACCAAAAAATTCTGTCGCAGGTCCAGGAATTGGTTCAGCCAAATCAAAGGCGTCAGTATCTTCTTGCTGGCAAAAATACAGGGTGCTGTGTAGTTCTTGAAGCAAAATACACTCGCATCCTTCAGCGGCTAATTTGGCAATTTGCTCGGCACTTTTATTCCAGTTCGTTGCTTTATCGTTATCGGCAACGGCCTGTTGTACCAGACCCACTTTTAGCTTAGCTGGGCGCATGTAATGACACTCCTTTCTTTAAGGTGGTGATAATCGAATCTTTTAATGTATTTGTGGGAACCTGCATGGAAATGCAATGCAAGCTGCCGTATTGTCTTACGAGTACACTGCAATCGATTGGTTCAACAATATGATTGGGATGTGCTCTTTGTACAGTCTCAATGGCTTCTGCGTCTTCCTCTTCACCGTAAACAGGCAATAATATTGCGTTGTTACAAATTAAGTAATTTGCGTACGATGCCGGCAGGCGATCCCCTTCGTCGTTTACAATATTAGGCAGCGGCAGATGAAACTGTTCATGCTCAGGCAGCTCAAGGGCGCACTCGTCGCACAACGCTCTCAACCCTTCAAAGTGACTGTCATTAGGACGGTTGTTACACGCCTGAATCACTAAGCCTTTGTTCGGCGTGAAGCGCACTAATGTGTCGATGTGACCGTCAGTATCATCGCCTTCTAAATGACCATGCTGCAAAATAGTAACTTTGCTGCAGCCTAGCATATCTTTAAATGCATCTTCGTAAGCACTTAGCGACATATCACCATTACGCTCAGGGTTAAGTAAACACTGGGCAGTACTTAATAGGTGTCCGTCTTCATCAATTTCCAGCGCGCCACCTTCAGCTACAATTGGGCTGCTGCGAAGTACAGATTTACACATGCTGGCAAGATAACGCTGATTCGCCAGATTATCTTCAGCGGCGTTAAACTTATTGCCCCAACCGTTAAAGCGAAACTCTACCGGCGAGCCATTGCCTTCACTGTCTTTACAAGTGATGAAGCCGTAGTCGCGCATCCATGTGTCGTTAAATGAGGCAGGAACAATAAGCACTCGAGCGTTCTCTGGTAAACGAGAATTAAGATCGTCTACGTCACTCGGCGCACATAATAAAATCACACCCGCATCGTTGCGGTTTACTGCAGCAATCACGTTCAGATAGGTCGCTCTCGCGTCTTCTAACCATGGAGCCCAGTCGGTTTGCGCATGAGGCCACGCTAACATAACAGCATCAATGTTATGCCATTCAGGCGCCATAGTACGGTTGCCGTGCATAGTAAAATTCCAAATAGCTACGAAATAGGGTTCGGATTATAGCCATGCCTCAGCATGAGACCAAGGCAAATGGCGATGAAATTAATTGGCGGTGACGATTACTTTAAGCCATAAGGAAAACTGAAATGAACGAAAAGGGGGCGGCTTTTATTTCAAATGCCGCCCACCGTTGAGGTGAAGGGTTTGCCCTGTCACGTAGTCACTATCAAATAAATAGTTCACGGCTTTCACGGCCTCTTGCGCCCCAGGTACTATCTCTAACAGTGACTTTTCTAACGCTTTTTGTTTATAAGCTTCGTCATCACCCTCATTGAACATAAGCAAAGCTGGGGCAATGCTATTTACTTTTACCTTTGGTGCTAGCTTCTTAGCAAATGATAGGGTCAGGTTGTGCAGGGCTGCCTTACTTGCCGCATAAGCCATGTGTTTCTCGCTGCCTGTTTCTTGAACGTAGTCAGTCATATGAATAATGTCAGACTGAACGTCGCAATCACAAAGAGCCTTTTCAAGTGCCAAGTTTATGCGGTAAGGGGCAACAGCATGGACCAACATCATGCGTTCAATCAAGCTATGCTTGTCATGGTTATCTTTTTCTTGCGCCCAATCTGACGCGTTGTGGATCACCGCTCGATAGGTTTTACTGATTGCCTTAATCTCATCAATTGCTCGATCAATAGCCGCCTCAGTGCTAAAATCAGCCTGTAAGACTGTAGCACCTTTATCCTCAAGCATTGAAATACTTGGACGAAGTGTTCGATAAGTCACGACAACGTGGTGGCCCTGGTCAAGTAAAGTATTGGCCATAGCTAAGCCTAAACGTTGACTTGCGCCTGTAATTAACACAGGTGAATTCAAGATGATGTCCTTCTTTCGTAAAAGGTAACGGTCTTATTATTCTGTGCCAAATGCACAGTCGGTAGCAATGACATTAAATAAAAGTCATGTTGCCAAGTAATCGATCTGTAACGAACTCATGCTCGTACAAGATCAAAAAAGAAGTAACTACGGATAAAGTAATGTTAGCAAAAGAAGCGGTAATTGTGCGCGACGCACTAGACCCCTCTATTTCAGAGCCAGCACAACGTGTACGAGAAGCATTAGAAGCCAAAGGTTTAGAAACACCTATGGTGGCTAATGGTCTTACTGACGAGCAAAAGCGCAAACGAATAGAAAGTGCTATGCGTGACGTAATGGACACGCTTGGCCTTGATCTAACTGACGACAGTTTGTGTGATACGCCCACGCGAATCGCTAAAATGTATGTCAATGAAATCTTCGGTGGATTGGACTACCGCAAATTTCCTAAGATTACTGCCATTGAAAACAAGATGCAGATTGACCAGCCTGTACAGGTATCTGATATAAGCCTGACCAGCACTTGCGAACACCACTTTGTTACTATTGATGGCACGGCAACGGTGTCTTACATACCCAAAGACACAGTGATTGGTCTTTCAAAGATAAATCGCCTTGTTGGTTTCTTTGCTCAACGTCCTCAGGTACAGGAGCGCTTGACACAGCAGGTGTTAATAGCGTTACAAACGCTTACTAACACTGAAGATGTAGCAGTAAGTATTAATGCTACGCATTACTGTGTTAAAGCGAGGGGAATTCGCGATACCAACTCGTACACGAAAACATCTGCACTTGGTGGTCGTTTCCTTACTGATAGTGAATTGAAACGAGAGTTTTTTCGTTAGCGTCTTTCCATACCCCAACGGAATACTCAAAAAGCCGCTCTTGAAGCGGCTTTTTCAATTGAGGATATTGATAAGAGTGTAGCGTTAGGCTTCTAATGTCGAGTTATTTAATAATAAGCTCTGAATCTAGCGCATCGACAATAAGGTTAACACGACCACCTATACCATCCGCTGCTGTTAGGCTGAGCACCTTATTACAACACCCGCACGATTCATGTTGCTCGTGATACATGTCGCGAACAGAGTTTAAATAAAAATCATTAATTGCGCCGCAATAGGGGCACATGTATTCCAACGCATTATCACTTTGCATCGTTTTTTCCATTACCATGTTTAACATATCCATATGACGTAAGTCGAAATCCGCTGTTGCATGTTCCGGCCCATTCCGATCACCC
>NZ_CACSIH010000147.1:0-13848 GCF_902705805.1 Alteromonas alvinellae
ATTTTAGGGAAATGAGCGCTCACGTCAACAAGTATTTTAAAAAAATCCTTATTTTTCGATCGTTTGCATAAACAATGCGCAATACGTTCATAAAAACCACTAATTCACCGTGCTTTTCACGATCTATAAGGTTAGTTAATTGGTAAGTCACGCTGTGTACTATAAATTAATAGAACAGTATTTGAACGTGTACGTGGATTATTGAGGGGTTTGCATGAAGGTTTCTGAATTTAAGACCGCAGGAAAACTCATAACGGGTCTTGGCGCTATCAAAGCCCTCACGGATGAAATGGCGAGATTATCCATAAAGGAATGTGCCATTGTTACTGACAAGGGCGTTTCTTCATCTGGTCTTCTTGATCAACTACTCACACTATT
This sequence comes from Alteromonas alvinellae, assembly GCF_902705805.1. Lineage (NCBI taxonomy): Bacteria > Pseudomonadati > Pseudomonadota > Gammaproteobacteria > Alteromonadales > Alteromonadaceae > Alteromonas > Alteromonas alvinellae. The sequence continues at coordinate 379 of NZ_CACSIH010000147.1, forward strand.
ACCCTCTTCACCCTTACTTATTATTGATGACATTCCACCAGAGCCTGAAGTGAATATCATCGAAGATAAGTTAGCGATACTTCGTGAGAAGCAAGTAGACGGAATTATTGCTCTTGGTGGAGGTAGCGCTATAGATAGTGCAAAAGTACTTGCAGCTACATACGATCATACTGGCCCCCTCAGTGAACTCTTCGGTGAAAATACGCTTTCAAAACGGCGTTTGCCTCTTATTGTTATCCCCACTACCGCCGGTACAGGTTCAGAAGTTACCAATATTGCTATCTTGTCAGATCCGATAGCACAGATGAAAAAAGGAATTGTTAGTCACTGCCTGCTACCCGATGTTGCGATTGTTGCACCGGAGATGACAAAAACATGCCCACAGTCCATTACAGCAGCAAGCGGTATAGACGCATTCGTTCACGCGCTTGAAGCCTATATAAGTGTAAATGCCAGCCCAATTACCGACGCATTAGCAGAGAAAGCACTGAAGCTTATCTTTAATTCATTACTTCACGCTTATAATAACGGTGAGAACTTATCAGCACGTGAAGATATGGCCACCGGCAGTTTAATGGCCGGTCTTGCGTTTGGAAACGCGGGCGTGGGGGCAGTACATGCCTTAGCTTATCCACTAGGGGGACGGTTTCATCTGTCACATGGCATGAGTAACGCGGTAATGCTACCTCATGTATTGAAAGTAAATGCGCCGTTCTGCCAAGACAAACTTTATTGTGTGGCTAAGCTTTTAAAGGTATGTGAGCGCCACCACTCAAAAGAGGAAGCTATTAAACTGTTATTAGTTGCTATAGAAAAACTGTGTCGCGACGTAGGCATTCCCGCTTCACTCACCCACTTTAATATTCCACCTTCTTGTGTAGGGGAGTTAGCAGAAGAGGCGAGTAAAGTAACTCGCCTTCTTCGCAATAATCCCAAGCAATTGAGTATTGAAGAGATTGAAGATATCTATCGGCTAGCTTTTTAAAGTGGTCTTACCCACATATTCTTAAAGCTTACTAAGTTACCGTGATCTTGTAATTGAAGCGGTGCGCATCCGTGAGCTTTGTACTTAGGCGCACCGATCCATTCTGTTGTACCTTGAATTTCCGTATGGTTCTGAACCACTACGCCGTTATGTATTACCGTAACATAGCCTCTCGTTGCTAGTTCTTCACCGTTAAAGGTTGGTGCTTTATATATGATGTCGTAGGTTTGCCATTCGCCAGGCGCCTTCATAGCGTTAACTAAAGGAATGGTTTGTTTATAAACACTTGCCGCTTGACCATTGGGATAGGTCTTATTCTGATATGAATCCAAGACTTGAATTTCATATCGCTGCTGCAGGAAGATACCGCTGTTATTGCGCTGCTGTCCTTCCATTCCCGCTTCTGGCTGCGGCGCTTTCCACTCTACGTGCAACTGTACATCACAAAACTCTGCTTTCGTTTTGATATCGCCTGTTCCCGGCTTCACAGTTAGTACACCGTTTTCCAGCGTCCACTTAGCATCACCTTCCTTTACTGAAGTCCAGTTAGACAGGTCATCACCAATTAAAGAAATGGCATCAGAGGGCACGCCTGCCTTATCAAAAGAAACCACTTCAGGAACAGGCTCCCATACTTCCGTTTTAGCAGCCTGCTGTTCGCGGGTTAAACGCGATTCGCTTTTTTCAGTTTGTGCATCTGCTGTAGCACATGCAGAAAGTGGCATGAGCAAAGCCACTGTTGAAGCGACGAATGTTCTATTCATAGTGTCAGTACCTTGTTTTATCCGTTATATAACTGTGTTGTGTTTGGCAGCTCGACAGCGCAGGCTCAAGTGGCCCACGCTTTGTCGCCCTTTTTATAAGGGAATGCACCGTCGTAACGTCCAGGAATAGCCACATATCGAAGTACTTTAGTCGCGCCAACTTGAGACGTGAAAAAGCAATAAAGTGTTAGCTGTTTTAATAACGTAAAGTAGTGAGGGGTTGGCTCATCGGTACCTGGCTCCCACTGACTTGGCTTTCCTGTTTCAACGCCTTGATAAACACCGTTAGCAAGGTTCGCCGCTTTCGCTTCTACATCCAGATCGTTAAATAAAGCCTCTCGTTCTTGCTTGGTAAGCTGAACAAATTGTTTGTTGAAACGACTTTGACTTAACGAAGATATTTTCTTAATGCCATCAAGAAAGGTCTTCTGAAGCAAAGGTGTGTAGCAATCGGTTACCAGCACAGCCATTGTGGCACCAACGTTAGCCGCTTTTGCTCCAGGCGTGTCAGTTTGAGGAATGATCACTTCACCCATTTCATTCAGCAAGGCCACATCTTTTTCATTAAACAATGTGTCGCTAAGCGGTACAGCAGGCACATCTGTGTAAGCAAGCACATTACCTGCGAACAATGCTGTGCCTGTAGCAGTGGCTATGAGCTTAAGTAGTTCTCGGCGTTCCATTATAGATTTCCTCGCTTTAACTCTTCTACGGCAAAGTCTGCGGCTCTTGCCGTTAATGCCATGTAGGTCAGTGAAGGGTTAACACAGCTGGCCGATGTCATTGCCGCACCATCGGTCACAAATACGTTCGGTGCATCCCACACTTGGTTATGCGCATTAAGCACAGAGCTTTTTGGGTCTCTTCCCATACGCGCGGTGCCCATTTCATGAATGCCCATGCCAGGTGCGTAGTCAGCATCCCAGCCTTGAACATTTTTAAGGCCAGCCGCTTCAAACATCTCAATCGCGTCTTGCTGCATGTCCTTGCGCATCTTAAGCTCGTTTTCTTTAATCTCGACATCCATTGCGAGTACTGGTAAGCCCCATTTGTCGGTGACTTTTTTGTTCAAGTACACTTTGTTCTCGTGATACGGAAGAATTTCACCGAACGCTGTCATGCCTATTGTCCATGGACCAGGCTCGGTTATCGCATCTTTAAGTCCAGCACCTATACCAAGCTCAGCTATGTCTTTGCGCCAACCTGAACGGCTTGCGCCGCCTTGATAACCAAATCCACGCAGGTAGTCTCGTTTATCACTTCCCCAGTTTCTAAACCTTGGCACATAGAAGCCACTCGGCCTGCGACCGTAGGTATATTTGTCGTCAAAACCTTCAACTTCAGCTGAAGCACCGACTCTAAAGTGGTGATCCATAACGTTGTGACCCAACTCGCCGCTGCTGCTTCCTAAGCCACCGTCCCATACGTCTGTGGCAGAGTTCATCAGTACCCACGCCGAGTTAAGTGCTGACGCATTTACAAAGATGATCTTGCTTTTAAATACATAGGTCTCGTTGGTTTCTGCATCGATAATTTCAACGCCAGTCGCGCGCTTCTTGTCTTTGTCGAACAAGATCTCTTTTACTATCGAGAAAGGTCGAAGGGTTAAGTTACCTGTTTTAACCGCAGCCGGAAGCGTAGAGGCTTGTGTACTAAAGTAGCCACCGAAGGGGCAACCCAACCAACACTTATTGCGGTATTGGCAATGAACACGCCCTTCTTCAGGCTTGCTTTGTGTCATGTTTGAAGTGCGGCCATGTACCATGTGACGCGCGCCTTCATAGGCCTTTTTCACCCGCGCCGCGACACTTTCCTCTACAATATTCATTGGCATTGGCGGCTGGTAAACGCCATCAGGCAATACATCTAAGCCGTCGCGATTACCGCTGATACCTGCGAATTTTTCTACATAATCGTACCATGGCGCCAAATCTTCATAGCGAATGGGCCAGTCGACCGCAATGCCTTCTTTAGCATTGGCTTCGAAATCTTCTTTATTCAAACGATAGCTTTGACGCCCCCACAACAGTGAGCGCCCACCCACGTGGTAGCCTCTGTACCAGTCGAAGCGCTTGTCTTCGGTATAAGGATTTTCTTTTTCATTTGCCCACATGCCGTACGTTTTTTCATTTAGCGGGTAATCACGCTTAAGCACAGGGTAGTCAACTTTCATAGCCTGAGTAGGCAGATCTCGGTGAGGAAAATCCCAATCCTCTTTATGCGCATTTTTATAATCTTTAATATGCTCGATATTTTGGCCACGTTCTAACATGAGCACTTTTAGGCCCTTTTCAGTTAGCTCCTTAGCAGCCCAACCGCCACTGATACCAGATCCAATAACTATTGCATCATATTCGTTACTCGCCATAACACGTCCTTAAAACTTAATTCGTCGCTGTGCCTGTTCGCACGTTACACATCACAGATATGGATCGCTTGTTGTAGCGACGCTATTCTGTTGGCTTTGGTTTTCGGTGTGGGTATAAACTCTTGTGCTAAGTAGCCTTTAAATCCGGTCTCGACAATGGCTTTAGCTATTGCTTCATAATTGAGTTCTTGAGAAGCATCTATTTCGTGACGCCCAGGTACGCCGGCCGTATGGTAATGACCAAAGTACTGATAGTTATCTCGAATAGTTCGGATGATATCCCCCTCATTAATTTGCATGTGGTAGATATCGTAAAGTAGTGAGAAGTGCTTAGAGCCTAGGCGTTTGCAAAGCTCTATTCCCCATGCAGAATTGTCGGCCATGTAATCAGGGTGGTCGACTTTACTGTTAAACAGCTCCATGAAAATCACTACATTGCGTTTTTCAGCATGAGGTAAAATGCGTTTTAACCCTTTAACCGCATTTTCCAGTCCGTCTTCTCGTGACATGCCTCGGGCATTGCCGCTAAAGCAGATAAGGTTTGTATAACCTGCATCAGCGACCAAATCGATGTGCTTTATATAACGCGCTTCTAGTTCATCGTGGAGCTCACTGTGAATGAAGCCGTCTTCAAGACTTATCTCTGCGCCGTTACACATAGAAGAGTCGATGCCGTACTGCTTTAGCACAGGCCAATCTTCAGGGCCTACCAAGTCAATGGCTCCAAACCCTAAATCCTTAACGGTTTGACACAACTCTTCAATGCTTAAATCGCCGTAGGTCCATCTGCTTACTGAGTGATTTACATTACCTTTAAGTGGCGTATTCACAGTATTACTACTGTTCGTTCCTTTTGTGCTCGCTACGGCGGGCATGGCAGTAACTAAACTAGCAGCAGCCAACCCTGTTCCGGCAATACCGGCTCCTGTCATTGCCATACTCTGAAGTAACTTTCTGCGGGTAATGTTATGCATCTGCATCCACCTTCTCTTTTCTGAACAGAATGGCGAATAGCACTAACACAACCGCGGCAAACCCTGCTGGGAATAACCAAACCTGCTGCCAACTATGCGCACCTGTTTCCATCGTGTAGGTATCGGTAATTGCGCCAGCAACCGCGAAACCCACCAGCATACCTACGCCATATGTCGCTAAGGTAATTAGCCCCTGCGCTGCACTTTTTACGTTTTCTCCCGCCTTTGCATTGGTATAGATTTGCCCTGATACAAAGAAGAAGTCGTAACAAATACCGTGCAGTGCAATACCAACAATAAGCATGAACAAGCCTTCGTCAGCGTTTCCGAATGCGAACAGTGCATAACGTACAACCCACGCTGCCATGCCTATCACTAACGTGGCTTTAATGCCGAAACGGTTCAAAAATACCGGCAGGGCCAACATGAACAATACTTCGGAAACTTGACCTAGTGTCATTTTGCCCGTTGCATTTTCAACGCCTATTTCAGTAAGGAATGGGTTCGCATTCTGGTAGTAAAACGCCAGTGGAATACAAATAAGTACAGATGAAAGAAAGAATACAAAGAAGTTTTTGTCTTTTAACAGTGCCAACGCGTCCAAGCCAAGAATGTCGCGAATAGTTACCGCTTTACCGCTAGATTGAGGTGGCGTGTTTGGCAGTGTAAAACTGAATACGCCCAACATTAGCGAGGCAACGCTGCACAATAAGAACGTGTTTTTGAGCATACCATCGGCAATAGACTGGGCAGAATCCCATGAGAAGACATAGCTAATCATAAGGCCTGCCACAATCCAGCCGATAGTGCCCCACACACGAACTTTTCCGAACTCTTTGGATGGGTCAACCATTTGCCCGAATGACACTGAGTTAACCAAAGCAAGCGTAGGCATGTACGCAATCATGTATGCCAACACATAAGGGTAAAAGCTGGCGAAATCATTCGCTTGGTACATACAGTACATAAGCACGGCGCCAACAATGTGTAGTAAGCCGAGGATCTTTTCTGCATTAAAGAATCGGTCAGCAATAAGGCCCACTATAAAAGGGGCAATGATGGCGCCCCAACTTTGGGTTGAGAAGGCCATGCCAATTTGCCCACCATTGGCAGACAAGGTATTCGATAAATACGTGCCTAATGTTACAAACCAGCCTCCCCAAATGAAGAACTGAAGGAACATCATCAAACTAAGGCGTAGGGTTATCATAGTTATTGTTATCCTATTGATGGCGCTTAGCGCTCAAGGCCTAAAATACGATTATTCTTCGCTTCACTAACCTCTCCACCAGCAAAGTCGTCAAACGCATATTTGCTTGGCTCGATAATGTGTGAAGCGATAAACGGTGCACCTTCTGCTGCGCCTTGCGCACTGTCTTTTAAGCAGCATTCCCACTCTAGTACTGCCCAACCTGTGAAGCCATACTGGGTAAGCTTGCTGAAAATACCTTTGAAGTCGACTTGGCCGTCGCCAAGGGAACGAAAACGTCCCGCGCGGTCTTGCCAGTCTTGATAGCCGCCGTACACACCGTTTCTACCGTTCGGATTGAACTCAGCGTCTTTAACGTGAAACATTTTGATCCGGCTGTGGTAGCGGTCGATGAAGTCAAGGTAGTCAAGCTGCTGTAAAACAAAGTGACTTGGATCGAAAAGAATATTTGCTCGTGGGTGGTTATCTACAGCTTTTAAAAACTGTTCGAACGAAGCGCCATCGTGCAAGTCTTCCCCGGGGTGAATTTCGTAACATACGTCAACACCCGCATCGTCGAATGCATCGAGAATGGGTTTCCAACGCTTGGCTAATTCAGCAAAGCCTTGCTCGACCAAGCCAGCAGGACGCTGAGGCCACGGGTAAACCAAGTGCCACATTAATGCACCTGAAAAGGTAGCGTGAGCTTTCAATCCCAAGCGCTTACTGGCAATAGCCGCACATTTAAGCTGATTAATTGCCCATTCGGTTCGCTCTTGTGGCTTGCCGTGTAAATGCGCCGGCGCAAAGTTATCGAATAACTCGTCGTAAGCGGGATGAACCGCCACTAGCTGACCTTGTAAGTGCGTCGATAGTTCAGTAATTTCTACGCCAGCGTCTTTGCAAATTTTAGCGATGTTGTCGCAATACTCTTGGCTCTCAGCTGCTTTTTCTAAATCAAACAGACTAGGATCGGTAGGTACCTGTATTCCCTTGTAACCAAGCGACGCTGCCCACTTCGCCATATTCTCGAGCGTATCGAATGGCGCGTCTTTTCCCATGAACTGAGCAAGGAAGATAGCAGGCCCTTTTATTGGTTGTTGGTTAGTAGCCATAAGCGCTCACCTTTTTCGTTGTATGTTGTAATTGCATTACTGCGTTCCTTCCTGACTAACCGACTCCCATTTGGTGTCGCTGTCGGTACTGGCAAGCATGGCATCGATAAATACCATTCCGCGTATGCCTGAATTTATTCCTGGAACGCCGTCAGCTTTGCCTTTTTGATTCGCGCGTACCGCTTTAGCAAAATCGGTATACAAATTTGCCATTGCTTCTAAGTAGCCCTCTGGGTGGCCAGCTGGAACACGACAACGTGCAGATGCAGCATCACATAACCCAACTTGACCCTGGCCGGCTCTAAACACTTGATAAGGGGCATCAACAGGGCGATAGATAACGGAGTTTGGCTCCATTTGACGCCACTCCAAGCCACCTTTGTCACCGTAGACGCGGATCTTCAACGCGTTTTCTTCACCTGCACAAACCTGTGAAGCAATCAGCACGCCCGACGCACCCTTCTTAGTTTTAATAAGCGCGGCGCCGTCGTCATCTAAACGACGTCCTTCAACATGGGTGTTTAACTCGCCACATAACGAGGTAACACTGTCGTTTAATACAAACTCAACAAGTCCAAAGGCATGAGTGCCGATGTCGCCCATTGCGCCCGTTGCGCCAGAAATTGCTGGATCGGTACGCCACTGCGCTTGCTTATTGTGCGTTTCTTCTTCGCCAGACAACCAGCCTTGCGGATACTCAACATACACTTTTCGAATTTTGCCCAGCTTACCGCTTTCAACGAGATGACGTGCTTGCCAAACCATAGGATAACCAAGGTAGGTATGAGCCAAGCCGTATAGCGATTCACTGGCGTGAATAACATCTTGAAGCTCTTTTACTTCTGCAAAGCTAACGCCTGCTGGTTTTTCACAGAAAACATGAAAGCCCGCCTTAATTGCGGCAAGTGAAATAGGTACGTGAAGATGATTAGGCGTTACGATAACCACAACCTGCATGCGCTGCTGCTCAGGTAATTTGGCTTCTTCTTCTAACATTGACTGCCAGCTAACGTATGTACGCGATGTTGATACGTTCAATGCAGCAGCAGTACGCGTATTATTTTCTTCGTTGCGGCTAAATGCGCCACACACCAACTGGTAGTTCCCATCTAACCCTGCGGCATGACGATGCACGGCACCGATAAACGCGCCTTCCCCGCCTCCGATCATTCCCATTCGAATTGGTTGCATTGAAATTCCTCTGTGTGCAAACGCACTATTGGTGTTACTAATGCCACAAAATGTAACCCGTTACATTTTAATGGTCAATACAAAAAACAGCATTTTGTTAATCTAAAGTTTACAAATGGCGAGGTAATACCGGGGCTTTACTACCTTTAACCGCCTATTCCTGCACCAAATTTGAACATAACACTAGCTCAAATTTACATAAATCCTACAAATAACCTTTGACGTTTTAATGAAAGTGCGTATTCTTTTGCTTAAAATGAAAACGGTTACATATTAATTTCACGTAAATTTTGAATTCGCTACCATCGTATAGACCACACCTCTACTGGGTTAGGTTTACAATGCGCGAGTGAATTAACAAACAACAATGACGTAAATGGCAAATATTAGAGATGTAGCAGATAGTGCCGGCGTGTCGGTCGCTACCGTATCAAGAACATTGCAACAACCTGAGCGTGTTTCTCCTAAAACGCGCAATAAGGTGATGGCCGCTGTTCAGGCAGTTGGATATAAACCTAACTTAATGGCAGTTAAGTTTCGTTCGGGAAAAACGCACAATTTAGTGGTGCTGGTGCCTACGGTAGCGAACGTATTTTTTGCCCGTGTTATTAGCGGTATGCAGGAAGCGGCAGCCGAACTGGGCTATTCCATTTTACTTGCCAATACGCTTGGTAATAGTGAAATAGAAAGCCATTACGCCAAGATGGTAAGTACTTCTCAGGCTGATGGGCTTATACAGTTACGTGCGCACAACCCATTTGATGCCACGATGATTAACGACAACGGCCTACTTCCTATGGTGAATGCCTGTGAGGTGATTGACGATGGCCAGTACCCTGTTGTGTCGTTAGACAACCGTGCTGCAGCCAAAGCAATGACCGAGCACTTAATTTCATTAGGCCATACCCGTATAGCCATGATCAAAGGACCTAATTCGAGCCCGCTTACCCAAGAGCGATTGGTTGGATATAAAGACGCATTAGCGCAAGCCAATATTACCTTTGATGAAAACTTGTTGTTCCCAGGCGATTTTACATTACAGGCCGGATACAACGCCGGGGAAACCATTAGTCACCTTGAAAACAGACCCACCGCCGTGTTTTGTGAGAACGACGAGACTGCTATTGGTGCCATGCAAGCCTTTAAGCAAGCTAACTTGAATGTGCCTAACGACATTTCAGTGGCAGGCTTCGATGACATTGCGTTTTCGGCATTTGTCGACCCACCGTTAACCACTATTGCCCAACCCGCAGAAGAGTTTGGCAGAACGGCAGTTACGCTACTGGTGGACTTACTCAACGGAAAAATTCGCAAGGCCCCCAAAGTTATTATGCCGTTTGAACTTATTGTGCGTGAGAGCACGGGCAAAGCTTTGGGTTAATTGATGATAGCGATGCGTCATCACCAACGTACCACTACAGAAAAGGAGCAAGCAGTGAATTTAAGTAAAACAAACTTAAGTAAGACAGCAATGTTAGACGCGGCCAGTAATATTGGCTCTGGCGTTTCAAGACGACAGTTCATTAAATATTCATCTGGTTTACTGGCGGCTATGAGCGCTTCTGCTGTTTTGGCACGTACTAGTTCGGTTCAGGGGCATGGCAGTGATAAAGGAGCTATGATGAAGGGCATGCACAAAAGTGCTGTTGGTCTTCAGCTTTATACGCTTAGAGATATTATGAAGGTAAGTGTGCCGGCTACGCTTAAACTGGTTGCAGATGTTGGTTATTCGGAAATGGAATTTGCAGGCTACTTTGACCATAGCGCAAAGGAAATTAAGCAACTGCTTGATGACAATGGCCTAACTGCGCCTTCGGCTCATATTCAGTTAGACGCGTTCGATACTAACTTGTCACAAATTTTAGATGACGCACAAACCGTTGGTCACAAGTACTTGGTAGTTCCTTGGCTTAGCGAAGCCCAGCGTGGTACAGGCATTGCGCCATACCAAGCCCTTGCCGATAAGCTAAATACCATTGGCGAAGCGTGTAAGAAGGAAGGTATTACGCTTGCCTACCACAACCACGATTTTGAATTTGAAGTACGCGACGGTAAGACACCATTAGACGTGCTTATAACTCAGACCGACCCAGACCTTGTTGCCATGGAACTGGATTTATACTGGACGGTAAAAGCAGGTAAAAACCCCATTGATTACTTTAAGCAGTACCCAGGCCGCTTTAAACTTTGGCATGTAAAAGATTTGGCTGAAGACGGCAGTTTTGCTGATGTGGGCACAGGCACCATCAACTTTAAAGAGATATTCGCGCACGGCAAGTTAGCCGGTATTGAACATAAATTTGTAGAGCGCGATCAAACCACCGACCGCATTGCCACTATTGAGCAAGGCTTTAAAGCAGTAAGCGCACTTAATAAAGGCGTTAGCTAACGCTTTTGACCTTACCGTGGTTATAATGGGCACATAGTAAAAACGTCATAATAGTAGTAATTTTATGAGTGAACTTTTCAGTGCCCTTTCTCGCGCCCTAAGCCCCTATTACACCGAAATGAGCATTATGCTTATGGCCACTATTTTAGTGGTGTACGGCGACCTGATTAACGGCCATATAAAACGCATACTGGCACCTTACCATTTCACCATTCGCGTTAGTTTGTTTGTAGTGCTGTGTGCCTTCGGCTATGGCGCACTAACCTTGTACGGCGCACCGTTCTTAAAACACACCCTAGCCTACTTGCCCTGGCAGTACCAAGGAGCAGGCTATGTGGCATCGTTTCTATTGATAGGCTTTTTGGCGGAAAGGCGTAGGTATATTTAGTTCCGTTAGGTTTTATCTTTACGCTACTGTTTTATTGTATTGTTCCACAAACTTTTTGGGCGGTAAGTTCATGACCTTTTTAAAGGACGTTGAAAAGTAAGCCGCAGTGCCAAACCCTACGTCCAAACAGGTATCTAGAATGCTATTGCCCTCGAGTAATAACGGAATGGATTTTTCAATTCTAAAGCGTGAAAGAAACTCGCTGAAGTTGTAGTCAAACAACTCTGACATCCGTCGGTTCAAGCTTCTTGGGCTTATCAATAACTGCGAGGCTGCCTGATCTCTATTGAATGACTCATTGTGATAGTTCTTTTCCAATACAGCGATAAAATTTAAATAGAACGCCATATCCTTTTCGTTATCAAACTCGGGAATTTTCAGGCATCCGAATTTAAATGCTGGCTCTTCACTTTCCTCTTCTTCTCGTTCTTTTGCTTCTCTGACCGACAGCAAATGCTCAACCCTAAGAGTAATTTCCTCATTAGATGCAGGCTTTGCCAAGAAATAATCCACCTTCTCTTCTAATGCTGATTTTTCTAGTTCAGCCCCTGTTTCAGCGGTTAGCATAAGTATAGGGATGTTGGCATAGCTAGTATTACTGCGAATTGCTTTTGTTAAACTCAGTCCATCCATTTCGTGCATCATTTGATCGGTGATGACTAAATCGACCAAGTAGTGCTGCATGACATCTAACGCCTGAACACCATTTCTCGCGACTAGACAGCGATACTTGCTAGAAAACATATCAAACAAATAAGAGCGAAACTCTCTGCTATCATCAACAATTAATAGTGATTTTTTATTCGACTTAGCGTTTGCTGGTGACAATTTTTCAGCATGTGAATTTACGTATTCAATATCGTCAATGGGTAAAATGACGGTAACTTTTGTTCCAACACCTTTTTGACTCTCTAAAGCAATTTCTCCTTGGTTCAATTCAACTAAAGTTTTGACCATTGCTAAACCGATGCCAAGACCTTCGTTTTCGCCGCTCCCTTTGGTAAACCTTTCGAATACTTTATTTTGTAGATGGTCTTCGATTCCTTCTCCATCGTCACTTACGATAATTTTAAGCATTTTGCTATCTTGTGTAGCAACGACTTTTATCGTGCCAAGCTCTGGAGTGAACCTAATTGCGTTTTGAATTAAGTTTGCCAAGATTTTCTCTAAACTGTCATTGATAAGGGAAATCTCTTTTTTCCCCTTAATGCGCACCTCCAAGCTCTGTCTTTTCTGCTTAGCTAATGGCTCCAGTGACAATGCGATAAACTTTATATTATCTGGAGAGTAAGACCTGTAGTAGTCGGCAGCTGCCGAAGCCTTAGGCACATCCTGACTCATTTGATTTACTAACTGCTCAACTCTCTTCATGTTGTCCTGAACGCAAATTAGTTCTTTACTCGCTAAATTGGACGTATGAGACATGTTTTCTAACGAACCGTTGATGAGTTGGATAGGTGTGCGAAGTTCGTGAGTGATTTCGTTAATGAATCGCTCTTTACTACGGAGCATTTTTTCAAATTTTGATTGCCCATCTGTTATTTCGTAGCGGGTAAGATGGTTGTAGGCTTTGGTTGTTTTGAATTTCTCATATAGCTTACTTAACACACCCACTCTCCATAGGCATAAGACCACTGCTAAGGTAACCAAATATATCGTATACCCAATATAAGAAGTCCAAATCGGTGGTTCTATTTGGAAGTGAATTGTCAGCTCTTCTGAAGGCCCTTTATCAGTTGGAATGTTTACTTTGAGGGTATGAGTACCAGTATTCATGTCACTCAATGTTAAATTCATCGCTGGTTTGTTATGAAAAACCCAAGCGTCGTCATCCAATTTAAATTCAATGCCCCTACTTTTATTGTAGAAATCACTGACAACAAAGTTAAACGTTACTTCCTTAAAACTTCTGTCGAATTTAAAGCCGAAAGACTCAGGAAAATAAACGATATGTTGCCCTTCTCCATCGCTCCACTGAACGTAACTAAGAACAGTCGACACATCCATAGCTGAAAACGTATTGAGACTTTCTATTAGCTTTTTCTCATTCAGTAAGTAACTATATTTATCTCCTTTGACTAAGGCGTGTTGATCTTTCGTGATTAGT
>NZ_CACSIH010000148.1:0-1839 GCF_902705805.1 Alteromonas alvinellae
AAATATTTCTTAACTGATCGGCATTAGGCTTAACGCCCCTTTATAATTGAAGTAGTTTTATTGACTCACAAAGGCGAAGCTACTTTTCTTATTTTAGGGCTGCCGCCCTCACTATTACCGTAGAACAATAGCTCCTTCATACCATCGTTGTCTTCATCATCCAATAAAATTACAGATGGTGCTTTTTGCCAGTCGTTACCTAAGTTTACTTGCTTAGTTTCATGAGCAAGACTTTCATCCACATACGCTATGGATAGTACATACTGATTTGCGCGTGTGTCTTTCCCCATCAGCCCAAACTCTGCGATACCGTTACCGTCGATGTCATTAATAACGTGATAAGTAACATCAACATAGTTATCTGCCCAGGTTATGCGCAATAATTGGTCATTACGGTCACTTCCACTTTTAACTGCAATTTGGTGCCTGCTGACATCAGTTCTGAAACCAGACAAAGAAATCTCGTCAATTCCATTATTATCCATGTCTGAAACAGTACTTAGCGTGATGTTTTGCATACCTTCTGGCCACGCAAATAATCCAAGCGTTCCTCTAACCTCGTTACCACTTTTAGTAAACAGTTGGGTACGACCATCATCTTTACGGATTCCAAGCATACCCCAATCATCAACTTCATCGGAGTTAATATCGGATAGCTTGTGCCAACTTACATTATCCCATTTGTTAGGGAAGTTATAAGAAATTAAACGATCGTTAAACACTTTAGCGTTAACTACTTTTACTTGGTATTTGCCGTTCTTTAGCAATTGACCAGATAATGCGATATCAGGAATACCGTCTCCGTTTACGTCACCATGCTGATACCATTGAGGATCTTTATAAAGGTTTGGAAAGCCATATACGGCGATTTTATCACCTGTAGCTCCATCTTTAGCAAATAGCTGAGGTCTTAACTCACCGTTTAGGAAACGACCTTGAAGAGCTATATCATTAGTCCCGTTACCATTAATATCGTCTAGTTTAACAATGCTTGCTTCAATCCAATTAGCAGGCCAGTTGAACTTTGCGATGCTGCCATCAATCGGGTCAATTACTTCTAGACGCGGTTTAAGTGTTTTGCGGCCATCATCACTTTCTTGCTCGATCATGCCAAATAAACCAATATCAGGTACTTCATTACCTGACATGTCGCCAAGTAATATCACCTGCGTTTCTTGATATTGTGCAGACGCTGTAAATGCTTTTTCAGTTTTTGCGAAAATGTTGTCGCCAGTTCTTAGCCCAACAGCAATATTTGATTCATCGTCGACTACAACTGAAATAAAGTCACTGACTCCATCGTTATCGATATCTCCAGCATTAATCATATCAATCAGCCCAGACAATTCGGCTTTCGGCTTAGATGGAAAGTTATCTTCGCCATCGGGAATACCATCGCCGTCTGAGTCATTAGAACCGACATCAGTACCTAGACTAAATTCCGCGAAGTTTGAAAGCCCATCATCGTCACTATCAAGTCTACCGTCACTTCTGTCAGTAGGGTCTAGACCATAAGCTACTTCGTAACCATCCGGTATACCGTCATTATCGGTGTCTGGATCGTTAGGGTTAGTGCCAAGTTGCAATTCTTCCGTATTACCAAGCCCATCGTTGTCATGATCGGTTAAATCGTGGATGTTTATGAAGGCGTCGTCCAATTTTACCCAAACGCCCGATGTACGAGGTTCAACCATGTCAATTTTGAAAGAAACAGCCCTAGTCCCCACAGGTATAACAGCTTCACCGGTTCGCTTTTTCCATTCGAAGTCATTTGTACCTGCTGGACTTAAGACTTCTGCATCGCCAATAGCCACGCCGTCTTCATCTAAAAATGTCAGC
>NZ_CACSIH010000149.1:0-88836 GCF_902705805.1 Alteromonas alvinellae
ATGTACAGCAAAGATCAACAGACCCTAGCAGTTATCTCCTTTAACTGAGAAATTTAGGTTTGCTCAAACGGTTATTAGCAATAACATGTAACCATTTGAATAATTAAGTGACATTTAAGCTTCGTAGCGTTCCTCTTCTCACCGCTATTCGACGGAAGCGCAACGTATTATAAATGTAGCCTACAGAATATGTGAGTGCCACTTACACAATATAATCACAAATGTATAGCAAAACATAAAGTTAAGCGAGTGGTAATGAAGTCTTTATATTACCTTTACGCTTTATCTGTTATCTAACCACCAGGTTTTATTTGGGGCTTCGCCTGCACCCTTAACTGGAACAACTTCACCAAAGATAGGAATGCTGGTGGGAACACCCTTAGCACCAGCAAGGTCTGTGATTTTTATTAAAGGCTCATTCCAATTATGTAGTGCTAAATCAAAGGTACTGTTGTGCACGGGCATCATGACACTAGCTTGAATATCAATATGGGCTTGCAAGCTCTCTTCAGGCAGCATGTGAATGTCAGACCATAGCTCGTTGTACGCGCCGGTTTCAATCATAGATAAATCAAACGGACCGTACTTTTCACCAATGGCTTTAAATCCGTCAAAATAGCCCGAGTCACCGCTGTAAAAGATGTTGGTATTTGCAGATTTGATAACCCAACTTGCCCAAAGGGTTTCGTCTCTATCAAATAAACCCCGCCCTGAGAAATGCTGAGACGGTGTGGCTACTACTTCGATGTCGCTCACTTTTGTACTTTGCCACCAATTTAGCTCAATAACTTTATTTGCATCCACACCCCAGTCACGTAAATGATTGCCTACTTTTAGCGGTGTAATAAACACGTCGACCTTATTTTTTAGTATTTCAATACTGCCCTTATCTAAATGGTCGTAATGGTCGTGACTTATGATAACGGCATCTAATTTAGGCAAGTCTTCCAGTGAAATTGGCGCTTGGTGGAAACGCTTGGGTCCCATCCATTGGACGGGGGAAGCACGCTCACTAAAGACCGGATCGATCAATATATAACGCTCGGCAAGTTTCAATAGGGTAGTAGAGTGGCCCAGCTTTATCACGCTGTCTTCTGCAACTGCGTCAAGCATTTGTGGTGTAAGTGCCGACACGGGTATGTCAAACGTTGGCGTTGCAGCATCTCTATTGTCACGAAAATACGCTTTGGTGACTTTCCATATGTCTCGCCATGTCGTTTTATATTCAATAGAAGTATTAGTGAATTTTTCAGGTTTCGACGCGCTTCCAGCAAGGGTGTTTGAAGAACCACAGAAAGATGTCATAAATAAAACTCCAACAAGAAAGCGTGTGCGATTAAAAACGGGCATGCTCTCACCTTAAATAAAAAGTATACTGCACAGTGTAGTTTACTCATAATAAACTAATTAAGTTAAAAGTAAACTGGTGGGTGTAGTTTTTGTTGGGAAGGTTAGATTGCAGTTAAGCGATGTTATGTAGCCAGCATGAGTAGACTCTCCTCATGCTGGCTGTTAACAATATTAGGTCCGCCCCGTTTTTGCGCTACCTACACGAACTAGCGCACAACTAATCAAAATTGTTGCGCGTACTTTTTATTCTGACTTTATACCGTGGAACGTACAGTGCAGCACAGGCAATATGAGTAGTGTAAGCACGGTGGCGACGGTCAGGCCAAATACAATGACGACTGCCATTGATGCGAAGAACGCGTCAGAAAACAGCGGGATCATACCCAGTATGGTGGTGATGGCAGCCATTGAAACGGGACGTACACGAGATACTGACGCGGCTACTACGGCATCGAATGCGCCACTGTTACCCTTTGCCTGTACGTTTATTTCTTCCATCAATACAATACCGTTTTTAAGCACCATACCGATAAGACTTAAGCTGCCCAGCAGCGCCATAAAAGTAAAAGGTGCACCAACTAATACCAAGCCACCAATAATGCCGATGGTAGTAAGCGGTATTATGCCCCATATGGCTAACGCTTGGCGAAGCTTGCCAAACAACAATACGGTGATAATGAACATTCCCAATATACCAATAGGCATGCTGGCGAAGAGGGCACTTTGCGCGTCGGTTGAGGTTTCGTATTCGCCGCCCCATTCAATGCGATAGCCATCTGGCAGTTTAAGTTCTTCTACAAGAGGACGAACTTTCGCTTGCACGCTCGCTGCCGTCTCGCCTGACAAAGGCATGGGCTCAGCATAAACCGCCAGCATGCGCACCCGGTTACGGCGTTTGATGATAGGGTTATCCAGCGATACATCCACATTGCTAACAACGTCAGCCATGCTTATGTATTTACCTTGCTCTTGGCTCCATACGTTGAGTGAGGCAAGATTATCAATGTCGTAGCGCTGGTTTGGATCGTTGCGCATTACGATAGGAATTAAATCGCTGCCTTCTCGATAAAGGCCAACAGTTTCACCTTCATTGTTAAGTAAAAACGCAGTGTGAACAGCATCTCGCGTTACACCGATACGTCTGGCTTGTTCTTCCAGAAACACAGGTTCAATAAATGGGACTTTGTTGCTCCACGACAGTCGCACGCTGTCCATGGTTTTCTCTGCTTGAAATATGGCTTCAATGTCGCTGCTTATCTCACGCAAAACATCAGGCTCTGGCCCGTAGATTCTTGCTTCAATTGCCGCTTTTGCAGAAGGGCCTACTTGAAGTGCTTTTACCTTGTATTGCACATTAGGGAAGTCTTCTCGCACCAGCTCGATAATTTCGCGCATACGAGCATCACGAGACTCAACCGTGTTAGTTTCAACAATAAGCTGGCCATAACTGGCGTATCTGTCTTCTGGCGCATAGGTGAGGGTAAGGCGTTGTGCACCACCGCCTATCACGCTTGTAACGTTGGCGATATCTTCCATGCTTAACACATTGCTTTCTAAGCGGCGAATAGAACGCTCGGTGGTTAAGATGTCGCTTCCTTCGGGCAGCCACAAATCGACGAAAAACAGTGGAGTGGATGAATCTGGGAAAAACGCATTTTTTACGAATTTCCCTGACGCCATACTGCCTACTAATGCAACAAGTACTAGTACAATTGTCACGTAGCGATGATTGATGGCAGCAGTAAGTACACGCTTGTATACGGTGAAAATAATGCCTTTGTATGGGTCGTCGTCTTCATCACTGTTGCCGCGTTCTTTTTCAGTTTTAAATAACAAGTCGAAGAAGAAAGGCGTTATGGTAAGCGCGGTGATCCAACTTAAGAAAAGCGAAAAGCACAGTACCCAAAACAGCGAGCCGACGAATTCACCTGTGGCATCTGGCGATAGACCAATTGGCGCAAAAGCGGTGATGGCAATCACAGTCGCGCCGAGCAGCGGTAAACCGTTTTGCGACACCACGTCTTTTGCTGCCTGAAGCTTGGTTTGCCCTTTTCTCACACCAATCAACATGCCTTCGGTTACCACGATGGCGTTGTCGACCAACATGCCAAGAGCAATAATAAGCGCACCCAAGGAGATTTTTTGCAACTCAATGCCTTTTACCGACATCAATATAAAGGTGCCAAGAATGGTAAGCACAAGAATGAGCCCCATCAGCACGCCACTACGCCAGCCCATGAAAAGCAGCAGCACGAAAATAACGATGGCCACGGCTTCAGCAAGGTTAATCAAGAATCCGGTAACAGAATCGTCGACCACGGTAGGCTGGTTGTAAACGGTGTTGAGGCTCATGCCAAGGGGCATACGCTGCTCTAGCTCGGCAATTTTGCTATCAAGCCGTTTACCTACATCAACTACATTTACTGCCGATGCGAACGACACACCAATTGACAGGGCCGGCGTGCCAGAACTGTGATAAAGAATTGAAGGGGTATCGTTAAGCTTGCGCTCAATAGTCGCGATATCTGTTAAGCGAATAAGGCCGCTTGCAGGTGAGCCAATTACCACCTGACCTAACGCCTCTAGGTTATCAAATTCGCCAGTGGGCTGTATGGACAGGCGCTTGCCCTGAACCTTAATCGAACCCGCGTTGCCCACTACATTTTGCGCGGTTAAAAGGCCAGCAATGGATTCTGCAGAAACGTTTAGGGTTTTCATTTTATCGTGATCTAACGACACAATAATCTGTTCATTAACGGTACCGGCAATAGACACCTTTTTTACACCATCAACAAGCTGAATCTCTCGCTGCATTAAATCTGCAAAGTCTTCCATTTGCTTAAGGGAGTAGTCTTCGCTTTTAAGGGTAAGCAGCAGGCCAAAAACGTCACCAAAGTCATCATTCACAATCGAGGTGCTGGTGCCAGGTGGCAGTGATGCTTGTGCATCGCCCACTTTACGGCGCAAGTTGTCCCAGGATTGCTCTAGGTCCTTGGCCTGGACACTACTTTTAAGCTCAACAGTAATTTGCGATAGCCCAACCATGTTTACTGAGCTGATTCGTTTTACGTTGGGTATACGCTGAATCGCCTTTTCAAGCTGCAGCGTCACTTCTTCCTCAACTTGCTCAGGCGTTGCCCCTGGGTATTGAGTAATAACCAGAGCATTTCTAATGGTGAATTCGGGAAACTCTAGCTGACCTAAGCCAAGAAAAGTCACAATGCCGCCAACACCTAAAATGATGGCAACCATCCAGCTTATTACTTTTTGACGAAAGAAATACTCGACCATAATTTAAAGGCCTCCTTCTTTCGTCCACTCAGTAACCACTTGGCCTTCTTTTACTAGATGAGCACCTGCAGCAACGATTTTATCATCGTCGTTTAGCGGGCCTTCAACTAACAGACCGTTGGAAATACCGCGCGTAATCATCACTTCTACTGCTTCTACGGTGCCCCTCGTCGCGTCGTTATCACTGGGTTTAAAACGCCATACAATCGCTTTGTCTGGATTTGCATTGTCGGTAACCACCGCACCAAAAGGTACTAGCCAAAGCTTTGCGTTAGACTCAATGAGTTTCGACATATCAAGTAATACGGTGGCGCTCATGCCCGCTAGAACATTGATGTCGTCTGGTTCTGGCAGAGTAATTGTTACCTCATAGCTAAGCTCGCCTTGTCGCGTGGTGCTTTCGTGGTCTTTGTACATGGCAGCGTAGCGTTTTTCTGGCATGCCAGAAAAAGTGACCCACGCCATTTCCGATGTACGATTTTCGCGGGCCCGAGAACGATCAATCATACGCATTTTTTGCTCAGGTAGCTGAAACGTTACGTCGATAGCGCCTGGCATATGAAGCTCGGCAATGGTCTGCTGCGGTACAATGACTTGGTAATTTTCAACAGGAACAGACGCAATAAGCCCCGCAAACGGTGCGCGAAGCTCCGTATAGCTTAGCTGGTCCTGTGCGTTGGTCAGACTGGCTTTAGCGGCTAAAAAATTGGCTTTCGCTTCATCAAAAGTAGAGCGGCTTACCGCGCCTTTTTCAACGGAAGCCTCCATACGTTCAAACATAGCCGATGACACGTCAAACTGAGATTGGGCGGTGGCTAACTGTGCTTTCGCGTCTCTATCATCAAGTCTAGCGATAAGCTGGTTCTCTTTAACTTCCTCGCCCGCTTTTACTTTGAGTTCTTGGAGTTTGCCGCCAATGCGAAACGAAAGGTTTGAATACTCAGCCGCTTCCACTTGCCCCGGGAATTTGGCGATGGTTTCGTCTGAGTGCTGCACTTTATAAAGCGTTACCGGTGTTGATGAGACTGCTTTGGGAGGCGTGGGGGCTTCTTCACACGCACTTAATCCAGCAAGTGCAGTAAATACCATCACAGTGCGCAGGGCTAAGCTGTGAAAGAGACTTTTTTCAGACAACATGGTAACTCTCCATTTAAATAGACCACTTTTTATTCCCACTAAGGCAATGGGTTATCTTGTACAAGGCGCGTGTTAACTTCTGAACGTGAAAGATAAAAAGCCAATATACGACAAGTTTGATATACATACAGGTTATAGCGCTTTTTTTCCCTTTTCGATCAGCTTTTTGTTTATTTTTACAAGGCGATAGTATGCTACCACCCATAAATATTCGTGTGTGTCCGGTCACTATCAGACAATTACCTTCTCGAAATACCGCCGGCTAGTTCGCAATTCACCCTAATCAGGTTTTCATCGGGCGCAAGGCTTTCAGTATAGCCTTTAGGCGGCGGAGTCCAGCCACGCATTTTCGAATGCTTGTCGTGTAAATCTGCTTTTAGCGCATTTTCGATTAGCGACTCAAGTTCAATAAAGAGTTTCAGATAATTATTGTCTACTCGTTCTCCGCTGGCCTCATCCGCCCACGCGTGATACAGCACATCGTTTTGCTGAGCCTCAATATTTTTATACGCCATTTTTTGCCGTTCAACTTGGAAAGGGTGAATATTGAGTGAGCGAAGTGCCTCTGCGCCCATTTCAAGAGCGCTGTGGTACGTTTCAGACACCACAAAATCTGCGCCCAACTGGCGCAAGCGATACCCATGGCCGCGGTCAAAGGCACGCGCAAGCACTTTAATGTTAGGAAATGCGTGCTTGGCGTATTTCACCATTTCGGCAGCGGTTTCTTTATCGTCTATAGCAATAACTAATAGCGATGCTTCATGGGCGCCAGCAGTATGCAAAATGTCTGGTTTAGATGCATCGCCAAAATAGGCTTTGGTGCCAATCCGTCTGATAAGGTCTATTTGCTCAGAGCGAATATCAAGCACAACGGTATTTACATCGTTGGCCACTAAAAGACGGTTAATGATTTGTCCAAAGCGCCCAATTCCAGCAATAACGACGGTGCCTTTCTCGTCAATTTCATCTTCAGCTCGCTGTGATTTCGCGTTTTTGTAGCGAGGAATGATGGCCTTGTCGAAAAGAATAAAAAGTCCTGGTGTTAGGAACATTGAAATGGCAACAACAAGCGAGAGAACAGAAATAATGTCGCTGGGAAGCACATAGTTTTGCGAGGCAAAACTTAATAGCACAAAGCCAAATTCACCCGCCTGAGCAAGGCTTAATGTGAATAGCCATTTGTTAGTGCCTTTTATTTTAAAAATTAAGGCGATGATAAACAGCACAATGGCTTTCACAAGCATAACAGCTACGGTTAGCCCTGCTATTAGCATCGGGCTCTCACTAAGTACGGAAAAGTTAATGCCTGCGCCTACCGTTATGAAAAAGAGGCCTAACAATAAGCCTTTAAACGGCTCGATATTAGCTTCAAGTTCATGCCTGAATTCACTGTTTGCCAAAACTACACCGGCCAAGAATGCACCAAGGGCGGGAGACAGACCTACAAGTCCCATTAGTGCTGCAATTCCTATAATGAGCATGAGCGCTGTGGCGGTAAAAATTTCCCGTAAACCCGACGCAGCAACAAACTTAAATAAGGGGCGACTTAAGTAGTGTCCTCCAATGGTTAAAAAGGCAATTGAGCTAATGATCACAAGACCTGAAGCCCAAGGGGCAAGCCCGTCAACTAAATTAAAGCTATCGTGTGACCCTGTATCGACGCCATGTGCATTTCCTGCTTCGACCAGTTCTGGTATGGCAAGGAGGGGGATAAACGCTAGCATAGGAATTACAGCGATATCTTGAAATAGCAAAACAGAAAAAGCGCTTTTGCCACCCTCTGTTTTTTGCAGCCCTTTTTCTTGTAGTGTTTGTAAAACAATGGCGGTTGAAGAAAGCGCGAAAATAAGGCCTATGGTAAGGGCAATGCTAAAAGGCTGATCAAGCAATAGGGCTACGCCGGTGATAAGGGCGGTGGTTAACGCTAACTGCAGGCCGCCTAATCCCATAAGTTTAGCCTTCATTGCCCACAATGAGCGCGGTTCTAGCTCTAAGCCAACCAAAAACAACATCATGACCACACCGAATTCGGCAAAATGCTGTATGGCAACAGTTTCGTCACCAACCAAGCCGAATATTGGGCCTATGACAAGCCCAGCAATTAAATAGCCGAGTACAGATCCTAAGCCAAGGCGCTTCGCAATGGGCACTGCAATTACTGCTGCGACCAGATAGATAAATGCATATAAGAAGTAGCCAGTCACATTAATCCCCTTGCGCCGTACAAAGGTCTGCGAGGTTCTCGATGTTTTTTGCTTTTTCTAAATTGAGAGTGTTGGTGGTTAGCTTGTTCAGCAAAGTTACCCACTTCTCTTTGTGTTGAATTACTCGATGCTCTTCTTGGGCAGTACGCGAGCCAAATATTGCAAACGGAGCAATGTAGGTCATATGGGTAATTTGAGCCATTTGTTCTAAAGGCTGAAGCAGTTGCCTGATGGTGTAGTGATTGAAGCCGTTAGTTTGATAGGCTTCCTCCTTGCCACCCGCACTTAATGCACAAAGAAACAATTTATCTTTAAGTGCAGTACCTTCATGGCCGTAGGCGAATCCATATTCCAACACTAAATCTTGCCATTCTTTCAAAATGGAAGGTGTGGAGTACCAATACAGCGGAAACAGAAAAACAATGACATCATGATCAATTAAACGCTGCTGCTCTCGCTCAATATCAATATTAAAATCAGGATATTCTGCATACAGATCAACGGCAGTCACATGTTTATTTAGTTGAGCTTCATGAAAAAGCGGCACGTTCACCTCTGATCGAGTCTGCGCAGGGTGAGCAAAAAGGACCAGTACTTTCTTACTTCGTTTTGTGTCTTCTATGGCGTCTAGGTTGGTCATACTTCTCTTTTAATCTTTACTGCCCGTGTCTCTAAAAATTATCCTTGCCACTCTACTGTATAAAGCAACATAAACACTTAGAGCAAATCAGAATTTATATTTCTTCAAAGTTATATGGTTACCAATGTATAACAGGTTGAAAAAAGTAACCTAATTACCATTATGAACTTGAAGACGGATTATTGCTATGACGGAACACTATTTTTTAACTTTGCTTAGAACTATATAACCATGAAAACATCACTAAAAACACTCGTACTTGCATTATCGGTACTTTCTTCTTTTGTGTCGCTCTCTACCTATGCTCTGCCTCAAGGTAGTGAGCTCAAAGCGGGGGCTGCCGTTTGGAATCTGTTTGATGACGCAGATCGTTACGCATTGCACGTGGCCTACATACACAAACCGCTTGAGTCATTTTTCGGATTACGGCCTACCGTACTTTTAGTCAATGCAGACCAGGGCCAACATTATTTCGCAGCCGGTGTGGCAAAAGACATCTACGAGTACAACGACTTTTCCGTACGTGTTGCTTTTCATGCGGGCATCGTTGATGAGTCTGAAAACTTAGGTTATACAATAGAGTTTTATTCATCACTCGCCGGCCTATACAAGCTCACAGATTCATTTTCGATAGAAGCTGAAATCGGCCATATCTCTAACGGAGGGCTAGGGGATACAAACCCGGGGTCAGAGTCATTTGTTTTAAGCGCTCAGTATCTTTTCTAGTAATTTGTTATATCTGCTAAGTGTTCAGAACGCGCATCTTTCAAATAAAAAACAACCCGTCAAAATGCGGGTTGTTTTTATTTTTTCTTCTGCTTTCCGGTTTAACGTTTTAAGCGTTAAGTGCTTTTTTTACGTCGCTAGATAGCATCGGTAAATTGCGCAATCTAACGCCAACAGCATTATAAACAGCATTACCTACGGCTGGTGCCACGCCAATAACCCCCGGCTCACCCAATCCCACTGGAAACTCATTACTTTCAATATACTCAATGTCCATATCAGGTACGTCATTCATTCTCAGCGGTTGGTATGTGGTTAGGTTTTTCTTTGCCACATAACCGTTTTTAATCTCGTTGTGTTCAAATAGCGCAAGGCTAGTTCCCCAGAGCAACGCGCCTTCCATTTGCGCCATTGCGCCATCGGGGTGAACGATAATTCCTGCGTCTGCTACCACCCATAATTTTTTAAGCGTGATTTTTCCGCTGTTTTTATCTACGTGAACATGTGCTGCGGTAGCAAGCCATGCTGGCATAGTCCGTTCTTGGCCTGCGGTTACGCTAAACCCAATACCTTCGTTCTCACCTAGTTCAACGTTAGCAGTTTTGTCCTTAAGCTTTTTAAGGGTGTGGGCAAGACGAGTGGCACCACCAACGCTTTCAGGCGCTTTGCCCGCTTGCTTACCTTTGCCGTCAAGCATGGACAACCTAAAGTCCACGGGATTTTGGTTAGCTTTGTATGCTACTTCATCGATAAAGCTTTCTAATCCCCAAACTATCCAACCTTGACCCACTGAGCGAAGCCACCCCGGTGTGAAGGTATCCTGCGCAAGTTTGTTGTTGATCACTCGGGCTTGATGGTGCTGCATGGTGTACCAATGGTCTGCCCCTGAAGCTGAAAACGGGTCAACTTTTCCTTTTCCATCTACCCCGTCAGGCATAAAGCTAGGTGCCATTGCCAGCGTGGGCCAGCCTGCCGCCAAAGCGTGTTCCATACCAGTGAAATTACCCGAGTCGTCGAAATAGGCATTAAACAACGAAGTTGACGCAGAGCGAGGTTGGTCGAACATTGTATCGTCAGGGCGCATGAACAGCATTTTAACCGGCTGCCCGGCCGCTTTCGCGGTAAGCACTGCTGGAATTATCCAGTCACCAAACAAACGGCGGCCAAAGCCTCCACCAAGATAATATTGGTGAATAACGACGTCGGAATCAGGAACTTCTGCCGCTTTAGCAACGGCAGGTAGGGTAAGACCTTGCCACTGGTTACCCGTATGTATATGCCATTTACCTTCTTTAAATTCAGCGATCGCGTTTAGCGGCTCTAGTTGAAAGTGGCTAGCGGTCGCTGTGGTATATAGCGCTTCTATTGATTCAGCTGCCTGCTTTGCGGCATTTTGGATATTTCCTTCATCGACAAATAATGTGCCTTCACTTCGGTCGCGGCAAATTCGCTCGCCCTCTTTTTGAATGTCAGCTTCATTAACGTTCACCGTTTTGCCAGCGTTGTAGCTAACCTTTACTTTATCGATGGCCTTAATTGCGGTTGGGTAATCAGAAGCCAGTACAGCAACCCAGCCTTCTATCGTACCCGATGGATCACTCAGTACCTTATAACCTTTATACCCAGGGAGCGACTTCGCTTGACTGTCGTCTACCTTAGTGACTTTACTGCCATAGCGCGTGGGCGGAAGAATAGGGCGGGCATACAGCATGTTGTCTACTTCAACATCAATACCGTAAATTGCGGTGCCGTTGGTTTTAGGTGGAATATCCAGAGCTTTATACTCGTTACCCAAACCAATGAGGTGTTTTTTGTTCCCGGGTTTAATCGGTAGGCTTTCTAATTCGTCGGCCGAATAAACCTTATCAATATTGCCCTTAGCAACAATGTCGCCGTAGCTCACTTTCTTAGTGCCTGATACAACAAAACCCGCGTTAGCCTTACAGTTAGATACTGGTTCGCCTAACAGTGTAGCGCCAGCGTTAAGAAGCACTTGGCGTCCAGCTGCACCTGCTTGCGACATAGGTTTGTAAGTTTGGAAAACAGACCATGAGCCACCTGTTACCATATACCCCCATTTCGGGTCGGTATCTACGTGTACGATTGACACTTTGTCCCACTCGCACTCCAGTTCATCTGCCAAAATACGCGCTAGAGCAGTACCTACATGCTGTCCCATTTCAGCCTTGGCAATATTCACTGTTACACGGCCTTGTGTATCCATTTCAAACCAGACGCTAGGTGAAAACGACTTATTTTCAATGGCTTCTTTAGCAGACAGTATGGATGGAATTGCTGAAGCACCAAACGCCATGAAAAGTGACGTTTTCACAGAACCAGCCATAAATGAGCGACGAGACAGATTAATGGTGTCTTTTCTCTCTTTGGATAGATCTTTTATGCTCATGCGTTTTCACCTTCTGATGAAGCCTTGGGATCGTAATGCTGTACGGTAGAAGTCGCAGCGCGCTTTATCGCTTTTTTAATTCTAGTGTAAGCCATACAGCGACAATAATTACCATTCATGTGATTAACAATATCTTGATCGCTTGGGTTAGGGTTACTGTCAAGAAGTGTGGCAGCCTGCATTATTTGACCAGACTGACAGTATCCGCACTGGGGAACCTGCTCCTCCACCCATGCCGATTGCAAAGGGTGCTCGTTGTTAAGACTTTCTATTGTATTAACCTGTTTACCATTTACGAGAGAAACAGGATAAGAGCAAGAACGGATGGCATTGCCGTCAAGATGAACAGTACATACACCGCACATGGCTACACCGCACCCGAACTTGGTACCTTTAAGCCCAAATTCATCGCGAATTACCCACACGAGGGGAGTATCTGAGGCAGCATCCGTCTGCACTTTTTTTCCATTTAACGTAAATTCAATCATGGTAATCATCACCGTGAAGTTAGAGTCTAAATAGCTCTCACCAAGGTAAAGACTTGGTTTGAACGGTCTGGTTTGCCTGGTCTTTTGTGAACCTTTAACTTATAAAGTAGACTAATTGACTACAGGTATACGGCTGTTAGCCTAAATGGTTTATGTGGTATATTTTAGTTACCTTGTTCAACTAAGCAATTAGTTTACTTTTGGTTACTAGGTGCTTTTTCGAAGGACATCAATGAAAACAGAGATAAAAACAGACGCTAAGGGTAGAAAAACCGTTTTAAATACGTGTACAGAGCCGTGTGCTATTGAACGTGGTATGCGTTTGATAGGTGGAAAATGGACGGGTTCTATTATTTATCACTTAAAAGATGAACCTGTCAGGTTTAATGATTTGTGCAGAATGCTAGGTGGCGCAAGTCGGAAAATGGTCGACCAGCGCCTGAAAGAACTGGAAAACAACGGTATGGTCATTCGTAATGTTAT
Organism: Alteromonas alvinellae; assembly: GCF_902705805.1. Taxonomy (NCBI): domain Bacteria; kingdom Pseudomonadati; phylum Pseudomonadota; class Gammaproteobacteria; order Alteromonadales; family Alteromonadaceae; genus Alteromonas; species Alteromonas alvinellae. The sequence continues at coordinate 12,727 of NZ_CACSIH010000149.1, forward strand.
CGACTCTCGCCCGATTGCTGTTGCTTACAGTCTCACCGATTTCGGGCGCTCAGCGTTAGATATTCTTGAACAGCTAAGAGTTTGGTCTGAAAAGCACACAGACGATTAGTTTCGTATATAAAAAATGCATAATAATGAAAACGGTGAGCGTTATAATTCACCGTTTTTCAACACTACCGCTTATAACTACCGTTCTAAACTTGTAAAAGGGGTAACTTAAGCACTTTCTCGACAAGTGCCCCCGCTTTCTCCTGAAAGGCTCTAAAATGCGCTGTCATTTCGTGGGCATCAAGCGCTTCTTGAGATTCCCATTTCTCAGTAATGACAAAAACACCCTCTTCGCATGAATGCAGGTCGTACATTACGGCGCCTTGTTCTGCGCGGCTAGCTTTGACCAAAGGCGTTAGCGCTTCTGACAGCTCGTTTTGATGATGAGGCTTAGAAAAGATAATGACTGAAAATTCGATCACATTGGACTCCCAATACTAAAGCGCTCAACATAAGTAAATTAGAATTCTTGTGTTAGCTGTAAGCGCCAATTTGCCCTTTTTATCAGATAAGAGGCACGCTGCCTTCTTTTATGGATTTACCCGTTTTCATAATAGCCTTGATAAACATTCTCTAAGCCTTTTTCTTAGCTATATTCATTAGCTAATAAATAAATTCAATCTATACTTACCATACTAAAGTATATATTGAGCTTGTTGTGGGTTAAGCACCACTTTGTTGAGGCGACGGAATGCAATCATTTAGCGGGGCAGTGCCCAATGTTTGAAAAAACCTTTCACTTTTGTCCAGTGGGGCTTGCTCACGTCAGTATGGATGGCAGCTTCATTCGCGTTAATAAACGCCTGTGTGATTTTTTAGGGTACTCAAATGAAAAGCTTACAAAACTCACGTTTCAAGAATTAACAGCGCCAGATTACTTGGATGAAGACCTCGACCATCTGGCGCGTCTGTTGAAAGGTGACATTGACGACTACTCAATAGAAAAGCGCTACCTTAGAAGTGATGGCGAGGAGGTTTGGGCTAAGCTTACGGTTTCACTTGTCAGGGACGGACGGGGCAATCCAGACTACTTTATTTCGGTTGTAGAGGATATTGACGAGAAAAAGCGTATTCAAGCGGAGTTATTTCAAGTCGATGCACTGTTCAGTAAAATTGTTAGTGCATTCTCTGACAGAACCTTCATTTGGGTAGCGACGCCTGATTTATCGCAGCTGAAATATGTGAATAACGGATATGAAAAAATTTTTGGTCGCAATGAATATGAACTTTACTGTAACCCCATTGGTTTTATTGACCATGTCCATGAAGATGATAAAGCGCGGGTACTAAAACAGTTCAGTCAGCGCCCTTTGAAAAATTGGGACATCCAATATCGTATTTATGATGCAAAAGGTGAGGTGAAATACCTGCATGACCGTGGAAGCTTGATTTATGATGACCGTGAAATGCATTCTCTTATCTTAGGTACAGCAGACGATATTACAAAAGAGAAAACACAGCAGCAAGCTCTAATGAGTGCGGTTACTAAGTTAGAGCATTTGTCGAAAACCGACTCGCTTACCGGGCTCGCCAATAGAAGAGAAATCTTTAGCCAGTTAAATGATGAAATCTCTCGCATGGGTAGAGGTCAACAAACTTCTACTCTTGTCTATATTGACCTAAACAAATTTAAAGAAATTAACGACAAATATGGCCACAAAATAGGTGATAAAGCATTGGTCGAGTTTTCCAACAGCATGAGCGGACTTTTACGTGAAAGCGATAGGTTTGGCCGTATCGGTGGCGATGAGTTTGTAATTATGCTTTACGGTACAGATGAAAACGAAACGGCTGCTTTTTTTGACAGAATTCAGCGCGAAAAATTTGAAGTTGAAGTCGATGGTAGTAACCTTGTCTCTATCGACTTCAGCGTTGGCTGGGTGCAGTGGAATGAGGGGATCAATTCTGTGCAAGAGTGGTTAGACCGAGCTGATGAGGTAATGTACGAAAAAAAGCAACAAGGGCAAGTTCAATCATCGACGGTTCAGAACAAAGCAGTAAATAATATAAGAACTAATGCAGTGTAGCGCGGTTGCTTTGGCGCATCACCGAGCTACACACACAAGTAAATGTTATTGACTTTTCTGGGCAAACCAGCGAGATATAACTTGCCTTTCTTCTTCTGTCATTTTTGTTTTGTTTAAAAATGGCATGTCTTTTGTCACTGTGGTTCTTCGAACCACTTGAGGCGCAAACCTTTCAATATCTTCCCATGAATCTAATACTACGCCCATGGGGGCTACTTTAAATATATCGTCGGTGGGCGTGCGCGAGTGGCAGCTTACACAGTGAGTGGTAACCAAGCCAGCGACGCGTTCATTACTAATTATTGACGCTTTTTCTTTTTCCATACCGTTAGAAGATGTTAAGGGGGCACTTGGTGCAGATTGCTTCGCTGACTCCGAGTTCATGGATGTAGAAGCCAGCGTATCATCATGACTCAACGGTTGCATTGACGAGGCTTGCGGCCAAGATACCCACAGCGCGATGGCAAGCATGGCAACGGCGCCCGATACTAAAATACTTGGCTTAGTGGTACCCACATGACGTAAGTTGAAGAAATGGCGTATCCAAGCCGCAGCAGCCATAATGGCGATAAGTACAAGCCAATTTTGCGGGTGCTGGTATGTCATGGGGTAGTGATTTGAAATCATGATAAACAGCAAGGGCAGTGTGAAATAGTTATTGTGCACAGAACGCAGTTTTGCGCTTGCGCCCCATGCTGGGTCGATCGCTTTCTTTTCAGCCACCGCCGCCACCATTTTGCGCTGGTTTGGCATAATATTGAAAAAGACATTTCCCGCCATGATAGTACCGATAAGCGCGCCTACATGAATATAAGCGCCGCGACCGCTAAACCATTGGGTAGACAGATAGCTAACAATACAAACAAGAGCAACTAACCCAATACCGAAAGCGAGAGGGTATTTTGCCAATGGGCTACGACAAGCAAACTCATAAACAGCTAGCCCACCAAAAATTAACCCAAGCCCTAGAGATATTGCCATTGCGGGCGTCATGGCGTTAACCGAAGGGTCGATAAGATAAGCGCTAGCGCCAAAGTAATAAACAATGATTAATAAGGCGAATCCTGACAGCCAAGTTGTGTACGCTTCCCACTTAAACCAGTGCAGGGTTTCGGGCATTTTTTCGGGACCATAAGCGTATTTGGCAACTTCATAGAACCCCCCGCCGTGAATAGCCCACAGATCGCCTTTAATACCTTTGTCCTGTTTCCATTTAGGCGGGGTTCGCAAGTTGTTGTCTAACCAAATAAAGTAAAACGACGCGCCAATCCACGCAACACCGGCCACAACGTGAAACCAACGTACAAATAAACTTATCCAATCTAGCCACGGCATTATTGTTCTCCTTATTTAGGGCCCTAAAGGCCCCACAGCAGCTTGTTATCAATTATGTTCTTTACGATAGCGACAGGCGCCGCTGATCCACGTTTGTTCGATAGCGCGGTCGTCACCTAAAATACTCAAAGCGAAAAACACATCGTCGAAGTCGGCATCTTCTTTTATTCTCAACTGTGTTAATTCGTCAAACCTTGGCTCAACAACGATGAAGTCAGCTGTAGAGCCTGGGTTTAAATTGCCAATTTCGTGGTCAAGCGCATGGGCAACGGCCGCCCCTTGGGTCATGAGGTAAAACCCTTCTAATGGGCTGATTGGCTCGTTGCGCAACTGACTGACCTTATAAGCATCGCCATACGTCTTAAACATATTGAACGTGGTGCCGGCACCAACATCTGTAGCCATAGCGACATGTACCTTGTTAGCACGCGCTGCGGTCATATCAAAAAGGCCACTGCCTAAAAACAAGTTGGACGTAGGGCAAAACGCGACGGTAGCGCCGCTTTCTCCAAGTCGAGCCCACTCATTAGGCGTAAGGTGAATACCATGACCAAACACCGCGCGTTCTCGCACAAGGTTATAAGTGTCGTAGACATCTAAGTAGCCGTCAGCGTTAGGGAATAAACTTTTTACCCAAGCGATTTCGTCTAAATTTTCAGACAAATGTGTTTGAATGAAAACGTCGGGATACTGCGTGGCAAGTTCACCTAATGCAGCAAGTTGTGCTTCTGTACTAGTAGGCGCAAAACGAGGGGTTAGCGCGTAGCGGTTACGGCCTTTGTTGTGCCAAGTTTCAATTAATGCTGCACTGTCAGCCTGTGCTGCAGCCGGGCAGTCATTGAGTGCGCTAGGGCAATTCCTGTCCATACATACTTTGCCCGCCACAATCGCCATATCAATTTCGCTTGCTGCGCTAAATAACGCTTCGCTACTGCTTTTATGAACCGTAGTAAAAACAAAACCTGTGGTTGTACCATTTTTAAGTAGCTGATTTAAAAATACTTTTGCAATGTTGTTGGCGTGCTCACTATCAGCAAACTGCATTTCTGTGGGAAACGTATAGTTTTCAAGCCAGCTAAGCAGTTGCTCTCCATAATGCGCGATGCTCTGTGTTTGCGGATAGTGTAAGTGGCTGTCAATCAATCCGGGTAAAATCCACTTACCCGTCAAGTCTGTTACATTGGCGGTAGGGTAACGTTCAGCAATGTCGTTAAACGAGCCAATGTCTTTTATTTCTTTGTTATCTAACAACAAACCACCGTCTTTAAAAATAGCGATGTCATTATCGAACTGTGTGGTTTGTTTAGGAAAGTGCGCAATGCTTGCACGAAAAAGCTGCATGTTTGTTAGCTGCCCCTGTAGCTGCTGAAACCGAATGGCGAGATAAGAAGTGGCACATGATAATGGCCGCCATTCTCATCAAGTTCAAATGTAATATCAATGTGTGGGTAGAAACTTTTGCCATGCGTTTCTACAAGGTAAGGCTTGCAGTGAAAGCGCAGGGTATAAACTCCCGCGGCAAAACCGTCTTCAACGCCCCAGTTTTTAAAGCGACCATCACTGTCTGTTTCACCGGAAAGAGTACTTCCGTTCGGTAGCGTGAGGGTAAGGGCAATGCCTTGTGCTGGTTTACCCAAAGTGGTGTCAAGTACGTGGCTTGAAAGGGTATTCATACTGTAATCCTTAAATAATTTTCAATTCGTATTACTGCTGCATATAGCGTAAGCGTTTTGGCTTTTCTATAACGCAGAGCACTAATCTAGTGCTTTATTAATACGTAAAAGGGTTATCTTTATTTGCTCTGCAGCTGCATTTGAGGCTTCTTGCTGCGTTGTATTTGGCAGTCTCGCTTGTAATGCTTCTAGCATGGCTTGCGCAGAAAGCCCGGTGGCGCAGATAATAAAAATAAATCCGTGCTTGTCTAAATAAGCGTGGTTGGCTTCTTTTAACTGATGTAAAACAGCTTCGGACGCGCTGGCTGTACCCGACTGCTCACCCGCAGCAATGGCTTTGGTATTTGCAAACTTTTTGCGCAACGAATCAACGTCGCCAATCATTGGGTGTGCCGTAAAAGCTTCGAGGTAGTCGTCATTACTGCACTTAGCCCACGCGTTCTTTGCTTGAATAACAAGTGTATCTTTGTCGCTATACGGGCGTGCTTCTACCATTTGGTAAATCCAGGTTTTCGCCGCGCAGCATTGTTCAAACCAAGCAGACGCCTCTTCAGCGCTAAGCGTATTTAGTTCATTAAGTGTCACTGATAGTGTCCTTTTCTCTGAGAAACGCTTTAATCGGCTTCTCACTGTCTTTGTTACTGTTGCCTGCCATTACTTCTTTTGCATGAAGACGTTCAATAATCTGCGCAGATATAGAAACGGCAACTTCAATAGGTTGCTTGCCTGGAATATCTCGATTACCTATAGGCGTAAATAGCCTTGCCAGCGCGTTTTCGTCAAACCCGCGCTGAGTCAGCTTGGTAACAAAGCGCTTTGCCTTTGTTTCTGAACCTATTAACCCAATGAAGGGTAGGGAAGGCTGTTTTAATGCCTGCTCTGTAATGCGATAGTCCAATTGATGGTCGTGGGTAAGTATAATTAGCCAACTGTCCTCATCTAGGTGTCTAACCTCGCTCTCTGGCGCTTCTTCCACCACTTTTTGCACGTTGGCTGGGAGTGATGATGGAAACAAATCATCGCGACTGTCTATCCACGAAATTCGTACGGGTAATTGAGCCAAAATAGGCACCAGTGCTTTTGCAACATGACCTGCGCCAAAGATGGCAATGTGCTGCTGATGAACGTTACACACGTCAAACAGCACCTTTACCGCACCGCCACAACACTGTCCTAAAGAACTGCTTAACGGGTAGCTGTGAACTTCGGTATGTACTTCGCCTTTAGCAAGAAATCCACGGGCGCGGGCAATAGCATCAAACTCAAGGTGTCCGCCGCCGATGGTATCAACGCTTTGTGAGGCAGTAACTACCATTTTGCTGCCCGGCTCACGAGGTGTAGAGCCAGCAGTGCCAACCACAGTCACAAGCACATAGCCTTCATTGCGCGCTTGGCATTCAGCTATTGCCTCATGCCAGTTCGTAGCGCGAAATGATTGGGGGGCGCGAAATGAGTTTGGATCCGAACGTGTCATATCGCACCGCCTCGGCAGTCCGACTGCTGTATCGCAGCTACCGCTTTCAACACGCGCTCTGGTGTAGCTGGCGTGTCTAATTGAGGGTCGACTGTGTAGCCAGAAAGGCTAGAAATGGCATCCTTTAGGGCGCACCACACTGAAATAGCTAGCATGAATGGTGGCTCTCCAACGGCTTTTGAGTGGTAAATGCTATCTTCAGCATTCTTTCTACCGAACAGCTTCACATTAAATTCCTTGGGCGTATCACCTATTGCAGGAATTTTATAAGTCGCCATATTTTCACTTATCAGCTTACCCGCTTCATTCCATTTAAGATCTTCGGTGGTAAGCCAACCCATACCTTGAATAAACGCGCCTTCTATTTGGCCAATATCAATGGCAGGGTTAAGACTGTTGCCCACATCGTGGATTACGTTCACTTTATCTACCGTGTATTCACCGGTCAGCGTATCCACCGACACTTCGCTCATCGAAACGCCGTAGGCAAAATAGAAAAACGGACGGCCTTCACCGGTGTCGCGGTTATACTGTAATTTTGGGGTTTTGTAGAAACCGCTTGAAGACAAAGATACACGAGCAAAATACGCTTTCTGCACAAGCTCGGTAAAGGTAATTTTGTGCTCATCCAATACCACGTGCTCATTAATGAATAGCACGTCGCCAGCGCGGTCCTCTAGACCTAAGCTTTTGGCAAAGCACTCGGCCAAACGGGCTTTTAGCGTAATACATGCATTTTGTACGGCTTTTCCGTTTAAGTCAGTGCCGCTTGAAGCTGCTGTTGGTGAAGTGTTAGGTACTTTGTCAGTGCGTGTTGCAGTGACTTCAATCATATCCAAATCTAGTCCAAATTCATTGGCTGCAATTTGGCCTATTTTGGTGTGAAGCCCTTGGCCCATTTCAGTACCACCATGGTTCACCTGAATACTACCATCAGTATAAATGTGCACTAAAGCGCCAGCTTGGTTTAAATGCTTCGCGGTAAATGAAATGCCAAACTTAACAGGCGTTAGCGCTAGACCTTTCTTAATCACCGGGCTTTCGCGGTTAAACGCTGCAATAGCTTCACGGCGCTGCCAATACTGAGCGGTTTCTTCAAGCTCTGCAATCATATCGGGCAGAAGGTTATGTTCTACCTTCATTCCGTAGGGGGTAAAACTACCTGTTGTTGGGCCGTATAAATTACGTTTTCTTACCGATAGGGGGTCGCTGCCAATAGCACGGGCAATTTTATCAATCATGGCTTCAGCCATAATCATACCTTGCGGTCCGCCAAAACCTCGATAAGCGGTGTGCGATACCATATTGGTTTGCAATCTGTGGCCAACAATGTCGCTATCACCTAAGAAATAACCGTTGTCCGCATGGAACATGGCTCTATCGACAATGGCGTCAGATAAATCAGGCGAGTGCCCACAAATACCATTGATTGTCATGCGGGTGGCTTCAATTTTACCTGTCTCGTCAAAGGCCACGTCGAACTCGTTTTCGAACGGGTGACGTTTGCCAGTAACATGCATATCGGTGAAGCGTGGTAAGCGAAGCTTAACCGCACATTGATTGCGCGATGCCAGTAGAGCCGCTATACAGGCCCATTGCGCGGCTTGCGTTTCTTTTCCGCCAAAGCCGCCGCCCATACGTCGCATGTCTACCATTACACGGTGCAATTTTACATCGAGTACTTCGGCAACGAGTTTTTGCACTTCACTGGGATGCTGACTAGAGGTGTAGATTTTCATGCGATCTTCTTCATCAGGGATCGCAAGGCTCACTTGCCCTTCAAGGTACATGTGCTCTTGGCCACCAATACTTAGCGTACCATGTGCTTGGTGTTGAGCATTTTTAAATGTACTTTCAACGCGGTCAGCATGCTGGCCAAACCGGTGTAGGGGACGCACGAACGTTTTCTGCTGGTGGGCAGCTTCTGCGGAAAGTATAGGTTTGGTTTCACTCACCTCTACTTTCCCTTTTAGCGCCGCTTGTCGGGCTAGGTTTACCGAAGTGGCAAGCACTGCAAATACAGGCTGGCCAAAGAATTTGATTTCGCCATCGGCGAGTAGCGGGTCGCCTTCGAATACAGGGCCAATATCTTTATGGCCGGGTACGTCATCAATCGTAACGACATCCACAACGCCCTCGCTTTGGCGAACAGCGTCAAGATTAATTGACTCAATCGTACCACTTGCACATTCGCTTACACCTACTGCTGAGTAAAGTGTACCCTGAGGTTCAGTGACATCGTCAACGTAATTTGCGCAACCTTGTACTTGGCGTGTTGCGCTCTCATGCTTTCTAGATACGTGAACAACGCCTAGTTTGTCGCTCTTTTCTAAAGGATTAGGAGCATCAATTAACTTACGCATGCTGCACCACCCGTGTTTCAATTTGGTTGACTGTTTGGTTCTCTAACCAGAAGCGATGCCATAGGTTGGCTAAAACGGTTTTGCGGTATTCAGCGGTAGCGCGCACATCGTCAATAGGTGAAAATGCATCGACCAAAACTTGTTTACCTAACGTTAAACATTCTTTGCTAGCGAATTGCTTACCTTTTAAAACGTTCTCCAACGCTTCACAGGTTGACGGAACGGCAGCTACACCACCAAAGCCGCTGGTAATAGCTTCAACCTTACCGTTGACGAGTGTGACATTAAATACCGCGCATACGGCCGATATATCATCTTCAAATCGCTTAGAAATTTTATAAGCGGAAAGTGACTGATTAGGGTTTGAAAACGGGATTTCTATCGCGCTTATCCATTCATCTTTCGCCAACATGGTTTCGCGATAGCCCTTAAAAAATTGGGTGATTGGGATCGTACGAATACTATCGCCGTTATCTAAATGCAGTATGGCATTCAATGCGAGTAATAACGGGGGCATGTCACCAATAGGCGAAGCGTTAGCCACGTTTCCGCCAATCGTTGCTTGATTGCGAATAGGCAGGGACGCAAAGCGCGTTACCAGTTCTGCGACTTGTGGAAATGCGTTTAGTAAAAGTGGCGCCGCATCGTTGAGCGGAACTGCTGCACCAATAATAAGAGAATGCTCGTTTTTGGTGCATTGTTTTAGTGCATCAATATGCGAAACGCTGATAAGCGTTTGCACATCTTTTAACTGTTGAGTGAACTGCAAACTTAAATCGGTACTGCCCGCAACCAGTTGTGCGTCAGGGTGTGCCTGAATCAGTGCTTTCAACTCTTCCCGCGATGTAGGCGTAAATATATTGCCTGTACCCGATGGCTTCTCACTAGATAGCGATAATAACGTGGCAAGAGTTGTATCTTGGCGCGCCGTGAACTGATCATCAGGTGTTTGTTCGCACACCGCCAGTGTTGCATCAATAATAGGGCGATAGCCTGTACAGCGACACAAGTTGCCTGATAAGGCGTGTAGCACATCGTCGCGATTTGGTTTTGTATTGCTGTGATATAAGGCAAACATCGACATGATAAACCCAGGCGTGCAAAAGCCACACTGAGAACCGTGGTGATCAACTAACGCCTGCTGTACGGGGTGTAAGTGTTTACCATCGTTTAAATGCTCAACAAATAAAAGCTGCTTCCCATGAACAGCACTCATTAACGTTATACAGCTATTCACTGTTCGGTAATTAAGTTCTGCCGAGCTATTTGAAGATGCTGGCTCCACAAGTACAACGGTACATGCGCCACAGTCTCCTGCTGCACAGCCTTCTTTAGTACCTGTTTTTTTGCGATGCTCGCGAATAAATTGTAGAAGGGTGAGGTCGGCCCGCGCTTCATTTAATTCAACGACATCGTTATTTATTAGAAAGCGAATCATACTCACACCTTCTTGTTATATTCATTCTTGTATTCATTAATATAGCTGTATTTTTTCAATAAAAGTAGACCATTTGGTCAATTTATTGCTTATAAAAAAAGGCCGAGTTCTAAAAGGCCATGATTTTGCGCAAATTTGATTGGAAAAAAAGAAGTGATACCTTTCTATTTTTCTTCTGCTAAGCACTACGTCGATTTGTTAATAAAGAATAAGGCAAGATTCGTGCAAGGTTTTGAACTATTCGCGTAATTCGTGTTTTAGTATGGTTAACACTCCCTGCATAGGGTATGTATGATCTATAAGAGCATAGCAACTCGTCGGCAATAAATGCTAACCTATCGAAAAGGCATGCAGCATTTATACTGCCCGTGCGCTTGCAAAGTAGATTGCAAAGGAATTTTAATAATAATGATGAAGGTAAAGAGCACTGACGCTGGCGTTGGCGCTATGAACAGAAGAAAAATACTCCAAGCCGCTGAAAAGTGTTTTGCACAATTTGGCTTCAAAGGCACAGCAGTTCAAAAAATTGCTGATGAAGCAGGACTACCCAAAACCAACGTTTTGTATTATTTCAAAACTAAACAAGAACTCTATGTCGCGGTATTAGAAGAAACCCTTTCATTGTGGAACTCCCGATTTGACAAAGCAACGGTGGAAGATGATCCCGCCGAAGTGCTTGCTAATTACATTGCTGAAAAAATGGAAGTATCCCGAACGCATCCCATGGCCTCAAAGATTTTTGCTATGGAAATCATCAACGGTGCGCAAAACCTCAGTGGCTACTTTGATGAAGAGCATGCGCTTTGGATGAAAGGGCGCCTTGCAGTAATAGAAGCGTGGATACAAGCAGGTAAACTTCCCCCGGTTGAAGGTGAGTACTTGCTTTACACTATTTGGGCAAGCACCCAGCATTACGCTGATTTTTCAGCGCAAATTACCCGATTGCGCGGTAAGAAAATGACAAAAGCAGATTTTGACGACGCTACAAAGCAAGTGGTTAAACTTGTGCTTGGCGGTTGCGGACTGTCTTTGCCAGAAAGTTTCGAGGTGTAGCATGGTAGACTCTGTGTATCCTCGCGATCTCATTGGGTACGGTGAACATGTGCCGCACGCTAATTGGCCAGATGAAGCAAAAATAGCTGTTCAGTTTGTCTTGAACTACGAAGAAGGCGGCGAAAACTGCGTGCTTCACGGCGACGAGGCGTCGGAAATATTTTTATCGGAAATTATAGGCGCACAAGCCTATAAAGACCGTCACCTTAGCATGGAATCTATTTACGAATACGGCAGTCGAGCAGGTTTTTGGCGTTTACACCGCTTGCTAAATAAGTACGACATACCTGTAACTGTATTTGGCGTTACCATGGCACTGCAGCGCCATCCTGACGCTGTAAAAGCAATGATGGAGTCCGGTTGGGAAATAGCCAGTCATGCCATGCGCTGGGTGCACTATCAAGATATGAGCGAGGAAGATGAGCGTAAGCAAATAGATGAAGCGATTATTCTTCACGAGCAGTTAACGGGTAGTAAACCTGCAGGATGGTATACAGGGAGAACCAGTCCTAACACATTGAAGTTAATCGCGGAGCGCGATGATATTTTATATTGCGCCGACTCTTATGCCGACGATTTGCCATATTACGACTGTCACTATAGCAAGCCGTTATTGATGGTGCCGTACACGTTGGATACCAATGATATGCGCTTTGCCACGCCTCAAGGTTTTAACAGTGGAGAACAGTTTTTCACCTACTTAAAAGATGCGTTTGATGTGTTGTATGAAGAAGGAGAAGAAGCGCCCAAAATGCTTTCTATCGGTCTTCATAATCGCATTATAGGCAGGCCTGCTCGACTCGCAGCACTTAAGCGTTTTATTGAATATGTAAAGTCACATGACAAAGTGTGGTTGGCCACCAGAGAACAAATTGCTCGTCATTGGTTGGAAACTCATCCTAAAGAAGGTAGTGACAAGGCGAGTATCTAGCGTTTACAGTACCCGCAAAGTATTAATAGTAGAGTAAAGCTAAGGAGGGAGAGTGAACCAAATGGAGAACTGCCGCCTTCGCTTAGTAGAGGACAAAACCATGAAAACAAAACTAGCAATTATTGCACTTGGGGCACTCGCCCTCACTGCATGCTCAAAGCTGACGAAAGAAAACTATGACAAGTTAGAAATGGGAATGACTCAGGATGAAGTTGAAGCAATCATTGGTTCAGCTGATAACTGTGGCAAAACAATGGGCGCTATGGCGTGCACGTGGGGTAACGAAGACAGCAAACACGTAAAAATTGTATTTATGGGTGATAAAGCCGTTACTTTCACTTACGACGGATTGAAGTAATCGGCTAGTCCATTGATATAGCTGATTAAAAAAGAAAGGTGGCATTAATTGCCACCTTTTTTGTATCTAAACCAAGGTTTTGTGTGCAATAGTGTACACGTTGCACCGACGCAGCGATAAATTATTTTAAATCTAATAAGTATCTCAGTAAGAAAACAATAGCCAATGCATAAGTCAGCGGGGTTACTTCCTTAAATTTTCCAGTGCCGACCTTAATGCCCACGTAGGTTATAAAACCAAGGGCAATACCTTCGCTTATGCTAAAGGTTAACGGCATAGCGATGAGCGCAACAGAGGCTGTGGCCAAGGCGCCTAAGTCGTCGAAATCAACCTGACGAATCGACTCCATCATTAAAATACCTACCATTAGTAATGCCGGAGTAGTAGCCATTAGCGGAATAACTTTCATCAATGGCGTAAGGAAAAGTGACAACAGGAAACATACAGAAACCACCACAGCGGTAAGCCCTGTTCGTCCACCCGCTGATACGCCAGTGGCAGATTCAACGTAGCTAGTTACTGGTGAAGTTCCTACGAATGCACCAGCAATGCTTGCTGATGCATCCGCCGTCATGGCCGGGCCAATTTTCGGTAGCTTGCCTTTTGAGTCTAGCAAGTTAGCTTTGCGTGAAACGCCGATTAACGTACCTATGGTATCGAACATGTTTACAAACATAAGTGCGAAAATAAGATCCCAGGTTTCGGCAAGATGGTCGATAGGGTACCAAAAGTCCATGGCCAAAAATGTGTTCGATATAGACTCTGGCATGCCCACAACAGCAGAAGGCGTGGCAGTTAACGTTCCGTTTTCGGTAGGGATAAACGCACCGATTAAAGTAAGGGTAACGATAGAAATTAAAATAGCCCCGGTAACGCGTTTAACCATAAGAACAATGGTAAAAATAATACCAACAAGGGCAAGCATCACTGCAGGCTCTGAAAGGTCACCAAGCTGCACAAAGGTTGCGGGGTTATCGACAATTAACCCAGCATTTTTAAGACCGATAAACGCGATGAATAAGCCAATGCCACACTGCACGCCAATCTTAAGAGACGGTGGTATAGATTCGGCGATCTTGGTTCGAACACCAGTAAGTGAAAGAATTAAAAAGAGAATACCGTTCCAAAAAACAATACCAAGCGCCGCTTCCCAAGGAATTTCGCGGCCAAGGCAAATAGTGAAAGCAAAAAATGCGTTTAAGCCCATTCCTGGCGCAAGTGCGATAGGGTAGTTGGTCATTAGCGCCATCATGAGCGTGCCAATACAAGCTGCGATTGCCGTCACTGTAATCAACCCTTCAACGGGCATCCCGCTTAACCCTAGAATACCTGGGTTCACCACGAGGATATAAGACATAGCCGCAAACGTGGTAAGGCCTGCGATGATCTCAGTTCTTACTGTAGTTCCGTGTTCCTGCAGCTTAAATAGCCGTTCAATTACGTTGTTGGACATCAAGAGTTCTCTGTTTTTGTTTCATTAAGTATTTTGTGCGTTTGAAAGCAAAAAACTGACCAGTTAGTCAACTTGTTGGTGTGTTTTGTGCTAACTTATTTTTCAGTGCAATGATTAAAAAGCAATCATTGCGTGACTCAAGGTCACTAGCCAGGCGGCACAAAGCCAGCCAAACGGTTAGTAATCAACATAGATGATGTTAAAAAAACCGCAAACAAAACCTAAATGAGCAATAGAACTCGTTTACAGATAGCATTAAAGATAAACTATTACGCACCAATTAAATGCTATTGCATCGTTATGGTGCAAAATAAGTGAGGGGCCATGTCGCTGTCATCAATAATTAAAAACATTCCAAAGGCCGAACTGCATCTGCATATAGAAGGTAGCTTAACGCCTGAACTCATGTGGCGCCTAGCTGAAAAGCACAGTGTATCACTTCCTTATGCTAGCGTGGAAGAGACTGAAGCCGCATATAATTTCAAAGACTTACAAAGCTTTCTTGACCTCTATTACGCAGGGGCCGGGGTATTAAGAGACGAAGACGACTTCTTCATACTAATGTGGGAATACTTAACTCGGTGCGCTGAAGAAAATATCGTACATACCGAAATTATGTTTGACCCTCAAACCCATACCGAGCGGGGTATAGGCTTTGATGTGTTCATGCCTGGCTTCTTGCGGGCTATACAAAAGGCAGAAACTGAATACGGCATAAGTAGCTATTTGATCATGTCCTTTCTACGTCACTTACCCGAAAGCGAAGCATATCAAACACTGGAAGCGGCAAAACCTTATTATCAGCACATTAAAGCGGTAGGACTTGATAGTTCAGAGTTAGGGCATCCGCCTTCTAAGTTTGAGCGCGTATTCAAAAAGGCGAGGTCGCTAGGTTTCAAAATTGTTGCTCATGCGGGAGAGGAAGGGCCAGCGTCCTATATTTGGGAAGCGATTGAACTGCTTGATGTGGACCGCATTGATCATGGTGTTCGCTGCCAAGAAGACCAAGCACTTATGGCGTATTTAAAGGAAAAACAAATACCACTTACCGTATGCCCATTAAGTAACTTGAAACTATGCGTGATAGACGATATGAAAGAGCATAATATCGTGCAGCTGCTTGATGCTGGATTATTGGTTACCGTGAATTCTGACGATCCCACTTATTTCGGCGGTTTTTTGAATGAAAATTTTGAAGCGCTTCATACTGCGCTAAACATAGATGAGAGTACGATTCGTGCGCTAGCCGCAAACAGTTTTAGAGCAAGCTTTTTACCAGCGGAAAGGAAAAAGGCTTTAATCGAGCAAGTCGAAATTGCTATTTAGCGTCTAAAAGTAAAAGTATACTCGGGTCCAGGCAAGAGTGCCGACGTGGCTTAATATTAAGATTGCATTTCCGTAATGGTGCGTTCTATTAAGCCGTCTAGCTCTTGCATGTCCAGCGCTATCTCAGTCAAATCGTCACGCTTGGCCTTGTTCTCAATAGACGATGCTTTTTCGCGAATAGCGTCGGCGCCCACGTCTCCTGAAACTCCTTTCATTGCGTGGCTAGTGAAACGAACGCCTTCAATATCTTGCTCAGTAACCGCTTTTTGTAATGCCTGTTGCTTCTCGGTAATTTGAGCTAAAAACATTTCTACGATACGGTTAAGTAAACCTTCGTTACCACCTAGCCGGCTTAGAGCAGCTTCCTTATTCCAAAGCGGCTTTTCAAAAGCGCTATGTTGAGTATTTAACGTATCCATTTTTATTACCAAGGAATCGAGATGATATTGGAATGTACATTAATTGTGCGTGACTTAAAGCATTACTGTCAAATGGTTACCTGTAAAATTCTTCCTAAATTAGGCAAAGTAGACTAAAGGCTAATTTTTTTAAAGTATGTCAGACGATACTACTTATTGTTCTTATCAAGTTATGTGTTATTTCTCATGGAAGCTGAGACACAAAAGGCAGTCATCATTGACGATGAACCAACAACACTCTTGTTACTAGAAAGTGCAGTAGAATCTTTAACAGATGTTGTTACGGTTTCGCAAAGCGTTAATGCATTTTCGATAGTCAAAGCGCAACAACCTGACCTAGTCATTTTAGACATCAGCATGCCCGTACTCTCAGGGTTCGAAGTGTGCAAACAGCTTAAAGCATGTCCAAGCATTGCTTCAATCCCTGTAATATTCGTCACTTCTCACAGCTATTCAGACAACGAACACAGCGCGCTGTCGCTTGGCGCGATAGATTTTATTTCAAAGCCTATCGATGTGGAAATGTGCCGAATGAGGGTGAAAAATCATCTCACGCTTCAATCTCAAAAAGCCTTACTGAAAAAAGTAAACCAAGAGCTTGAGGCGGAAAAAAACAGCTTGCTATTACATTGAAATCCATAGCTGACGGTGTCATTTCGATTAACGCTGCAGGAGATATAACATTCATTAATCCCGTGGCACAAAGGCTAACTGGTTATAGTGGGGAAAGTGCCATAGGTAGGCCTATTGATGAAATAATGAACTTGCGAGATGCTTCAAGTCATGAACCGCTGTTAAACTCGGCGCTTTACGCACTAGAAGTAAAGCGCCCCGTGGCTATGTCTTATAATGCGACACTCGTTAGCCGGCATAAACAGATTTTTAGGGTTGAAGATAGTGCGTCGCCGATTATAGACGATGAAGGAAACATTATTGGTGCTGTGATGGTCTTCCAAGATGTTTCAGAAGCCGTTGAGATGGCGGTAAAAATGACTCACCTCACCAATCATGACCAACTTACCGGTTTGCCCAATCGCGTACTGCTTCACGACCGTGTTGTACAAGCGATAGCAAGAAGCTTTACCAGCAAACAAAGCAGTGCCTTACTGTTAATTGATATTGATAATTTCAAATACCTCAACGATAGCTTGGGGCATCAGGTTGGCGACTATGTTATATCAATAATTGCAAAACGACTTTCTAATACCCTCGGCCAGAATGCAACCCTTGCCCGCGTTGGCGGAGACGAGTTTGCTTGTTTGTTGTCTGATCTCGGTTCTGGATTCAGTGCAGATAGTATTGCCATGGCATGTTTGCAGGCAGCTAGGGAGCCTATTGAAATAGATAGAAAGTCCCATCAACTGAGTTTAAGCATAGGAATAAGCTTGTATCCACAGGGTGCCGTTAATGCTGAAGAGATGATGCGACACGCAGATTCAGCAATGTATCGCGCTAAATCAAAAGGGAAGGATACATTTAGCTTTTTCTCGAAAGACCTGCAGCACGCCATGCATCACAGGGTTGAAATTGAGATTAAACTTAGGCAAGCCATTGAAAATAACAGTTTAGCTATTTACCTTCAGCCAAAATACGATTTTAACAACAAAGAAGTTAGCGGAGCTGAATGTTTAGTCAGAATAGTCGAAGAAAACGGTAACGTTATTGGGCCTTACGAATTTATTCCTCTCGCTGAGGAAACAGGATTAATTCATCAGCTCGGAAGACAAGTGCTTCAAAAAAGCTGTGAGTTCATTGCACGTTGTAACAACGAACATCAAGACGTTAAAGTAGCGGTTAATGTTGCGGCAAAACAGCTTGCAAATCCTGGTTTTGCAGATGAGGTTGCAGAAATAATTCGTTCAACGGGGATTGAAGCTTCGTCATTAGAATTAGAGGTGACAGAGTCTGCGTTGATGCACGATTTTGAACAAACCCGCGATATCCTCATCGCATTAACATCACTGGGGGTTACCATAACGCTTGATGATTTTGGCACTGGCTATTCAAGCTTATCCTATCTACGTCAATTTCCACTTCATGTACTAAAAATAGACCGCTCATTTGTTATTGATATGGATGAAGAACAGCAGGCACATGATATTGTTACCGCAATTGTGCACCTGGCCTTAAGTTTGAATTTGACTATAGTTGCCGAAGGGATAGAGACTCAATCACATTTCAATAGCTTGAAAGCGCTTGGTTGCCACCTAGGACAAGGATATTTTATGTGTCGCCCCGTAGCGCTGAACGACTTTTTTATTCAGTTTATCAGTAATGAAGAAGTCGTCTAACGTAAAGCCGCAGCCAGCTTTGGAACATTTCAGCCTTTCGACTTAGGTGTATTTTATAATACCTAAAGCTCGTCAAAAGTTAACCTTTTCAATATACATCTATCCCTAAGGTGTTAGACTGTTAGATATTAAAAAATATAAAAAAATCGTTATGTTACAATGAAAAACAGTAGCGCGACGTACTTGTATTAGAAAGCAATGGACAGAAAAGAAATTAAACCCTACTCACAGTGTAAAGTGCTTATTGTTGATGATGAACCAATGAGCCGATTGCTGCTACAGTCAATACTTGAAAGTGAATTTCAATGCACTACTGTAGAGTCTGGAAGCGACGCCATATCGCATTGTGGCGAAGCGCTGCCCGATTTAGTCTTACTAGATATGAACATGCCAGATATCAGCGGTTTAGAAGTGTGTGCAGCATTAAAATCGGCGCCAGAAACCAAAGACATACCGGTCATTTTTGTAACCTCAACCATGGATATCAAAAGTGAAAACGCATGTTGGGAAGTGGGTGCATCAGACTTTGTTATGAAGCCGGTAAATGCCTCAACGCTTATTCATCGTGTAAAGACACACCTTCAGAACAAGCTTCGTACTGAATATCTTGAAATGATGACGTTTCATGATCAACTTACCAGCCTTTACAATCGCATGTACCTCACGAAAGAGATCCCTCTGTTAATAAAGCAGGTGGCGAGAGATAAAGGTAGTGTAGGTGCAATAATGATCGATATTGATTATTTTAAACTTTTTAATGACACGTACGGCCATCTTGAAGGCGATTTATGCTTGCAGAAAGTTGCTGAAATAGTATCCGATAACGTTAAGCGCCCTAAAGACGCTGTAATACGGTTTGGCGGCGAAGAGTTTCTAATTATTCTACCTTACAGCGATTATAAAGGTACAAAGCTTGTGGCAAATCAGCTTGTAGGTGAAGTAGCCAAGGCAAAAATACCTCATGGGAAAGGCATTGAAAATCGCGTGTCTATTAGTGCAGGGTTTGCAGCCCGGACGGCTGAGGACGTGGTAAAAGATGACATTTCCGCATTAATTGAAGATGCAGATGTATCCTTATTTGAGGCAAAAGAGTCAGGTAGAAATCGGGCCAAAGGTTAGTTTGTGCAATACTTAAAAATTAGCCTATCTTTAGCACCCCTAAACTATCCTATTGTTTAATGTCGAAACCGTTAATACCACGCTATCATCAAGAGTGATTACGTATTATTTTCGATATTTTTGAAAGCGCGGGTTAGTACTCTTCTTTTACGAGTTTGAGACTTAGGTAAAGAACAATGGTTTATTTCGACGAGCAATCGAGTTTGAATGTTAAGCTGGAAGCGCAGTTAAAGGCATCGCTATCTCAGTTAGTGCAACGTGGTTGTGACTCTTTAGGCATTTTTCAAGGCTTGCTTTTGCATCTTGACCAGGACACCGTCAACATTCTTGTAAGAGCATCATCAGCTTATCCACCCAGTTTTAAATCAATCCCTTCTTACGCAAATTGCTCACCGGTAGACAATTGTTTCCCCGTAAGCAGTGCTAAGTGTTCGACTGCATTTAAACGGTGGTTTAGTACCTATTTCAACGCGGAAAAATACATAAGAGGCCAAGTCCACAACCTCGACGGTGGGCAGGTCTGCCTAGTGTTCATCAACGCATGCCCCGAACAGTCAAATAATGTAGATAAAGTGACATTGCTCGACGATTGGTTATCTGTCATTTTAGAAAAATTTCACGTAGAGAAAGCTGAAACAAAACAAAACACGCTCTACGAAAAACTGCAAAGTGTTGCAAACGTAGGGACGTGGGAGGTTGACCTTATTACCAATGAGCTAACTTGGTCATCTCAAACTCGTATCATTCATGAAGTAGACGACAGCTACACGCCCTCGCTAGAAACTGCAATTAACTTCTACAAAGAAGGGTTCGATAGAGATGAAATAAGCCGCATTGTTTCTCATAGCACCCAGACTGGGGAGCCTTGGAGCTCAACCCTCGAGCTTACAACCGCAAAAGGCAATTCGGTATGGATAGAAACCCATGGCATGGCAGAAATGAAGCATGGTAAGTGCGTTCGCTTGTTTGGTACCTGTCAAAATGTTAATAAATCGGTTCAACTTAGGTTAGAGTTGGATGCGCGACGTAAAGAAGCAGAAGCTGCATCCAGAGAGCGTGGAATGTTGCTTTCACGCATAAGCCACGAGTTAAAAACACCGCTGAACGGCATTACCGGAATGCTTCAGGCCATAAAATTTGAAACAAAAGATAACGTTCGAATTAGAAAAGCCGACATTGCATTACATAGTGCAGATCGCTTGTTATCACTCATCAACGATGTACTGGATTACACGTCGATTATAAACGGTGAATTCACGTTAAACCACAGTGATTTCTGCGTTCGGTCTTTATGCGAAGACATTGTCGATGTGTTCAAAACAAAGTGTGCAGAAAAGGGCGTACGGTTCTATGCAGTGCTGTCTTTTGATGAAAAGACCTATGTGCATAGTGACGCGGCAAGGATAAGTCAGGTAATAACCAACTTGTTGTCGAATGCCGTAAAGTTCACCGCAAAAGGCTACATTTCAGTGCAGGTTACGCTTAAACATCAAGGCGACGTTCCTATTCTGCTGGCTTCAGTCGAAGACACCGGGGTAGGCATGAGTAATGACATTCTATCGCGGGTGTTCCGGCCGTTCCAAAACGATACCGGCAGTGCTCGTGAAGAACTCAATGGAAATGGATTAGGTCTTTCGATAGTGAGCCAGCTTGTTGAAAAAATGGATGGTGAACTTGAGGTGCGCTCGACGGTAGGCAAAGGAACCTGCTTTGACATTGCCATTCCAGTTGAAATGGCAACACTAAACGAAACGTCTAATGGAGAGATAACGCTTTCTTCTGAACTTTTAAGTGTGCCGTTAAATATTTTGGTTGTTGATGACAATGACATAAACCGCCTGGTTTTAGGGTCTATGCTAGAAAAGTTCAATTACATACCTGATGAAGCTGAAAACGGCGAAGTAGCGGTACAAATGGCGAGGGCCAAAAAATACGACATTATTTTCATGGACTGTGCTATGCCGGTGCTTGATGGTGTTAGCGCAACGAAAATTATACTGCAAGAAGCGTTAATGCCTAAGCATGGGCGCATTATCGCGGTTACTGCTAACACCACAGCTGAAGATAAATCCAGTTGCAGCGAAGCGGGCATGCAAGACTTTCTGGCAAAGCCTGTTGTACAAAATGATGTAACTTCACAGCTTAAGTTAGCGCTAGATGCAAAATCTGTAGTGGCTTAGGGGCAGTTCAGTACTTTTAAATGCATTTAAAAGCATTGAACAGCCTGTCAAAATCAGGTGACTAAACACCCGTGTTAACGCTAGCAGAATTAATAATAAACAAGATTTGGCAGTTTGATTAATACCAACTTAGTTAATTCCAACTAAGATATTGTACTTAAATCAATTGTTCTGAATGTTAGTCAGAACCGGGAATAGTGTGTTTTGCAGACTCCCAGTTTTCAACAATAGCATTAACAACACCTGAGCCAACGTTGTAAGCAGCTTCAATTGCTGCGCTCATTGCTGCATAGCCTTCTCCGGAGCTTTCTAATTTCAAATTTTGTGCAGCGCCTAACGATGGAGGTTGCATAGTAAAGTTGCTCGCCGTTCTTAGTATCATCAAGCGCTCTTTGTCTACTAACCCCGCATTATCTAAATACGTTAAACTTTGAAGCGTAGCTGAGTCTTCCATGCCCGATGTGACGAAGTTTCCTTTGCCTTGCGTCCAGTAAGCTACCCAATCGTTTGCCCAGGTATTAAGTTTTTCCCCGTGCCAAAAAGTAGACGCAGATAGATGTGCTCCCATAGAAACATTAGGAAGTGCTTTTGCATTAGGTGAGAGAGTATATTTTGCTCTTAGCGTATCCATTGCTTCATTGTTTAAAAGCTTGGTATCTTTTGTAAGAGAATAGGCCCATTTCGCCAATGGTAGGTTAAGGGTGTAAACCTCTCCATTTGGGCTGTTGTTTACGTCAACTGACTCGGCGTTTTCATAAGGTTCATGAGTAAAAAGAGGAAAGTAACCTGTTGGCCACTGTGAAGGAATTTCTCTTGCATCAATGTGATGTGCAAGGTCACCATCTACAACGTAATCAGTCCAAATAGCACTTCCGATAGTGTTATCGGCAGGGTCGACACCAGCGATGCCTGCTACTAGCCAATAGGCTTTCGACAAATCAAAGCGAGGGTCAAGGCCCAGCGCCATTATTGCTGCTGAAGCACGCGCAGTGCCCATACCCGTCACTATGCCAATTACGCCCGTTTCAGTATTTGCATACACATCGTGAAAGCCGTGGGGTAGCGGGTATTTTGTTGTAAGCTTTTGACGTGCCTTCCACAACTGAAATTCGCCTGGTGCGTCGCCTTCATCATCGCCTATTTCAAACATACTGACTACTACCACCTTTACTTCCATCGGCTTTTCTTCGCCATTAGCGTAAGCATGGGTAGATAAAACACTTATTACTAAGCCTATCAAAACAGCCAACACAGAGGGTTTACTAAAAGCTGAATTGCGGCTGTTTTTAGCAGTACTCAATGGCGGTTGCTGTGAAAAGAGGCGAATGAAATGGGGTAGAGACATAAAAAACTCCTAAAAAAAAGCCCAGATTTAAAAAACTGAGCTCTTTATTAAACGTAATTAAAGTGAATGATGGTAACGCGCTTCCAATAACCATCGGAAGCGAGGTGCCATTCACACGCTAAGCATACTTAGAATGAGTAAGTAACTTTAGCATTAAAGTGACGCGGTAGTTCAGGAAGAACGATTTGGCTACCGAATAGATCAGGGAAGTTAGAACGGAAATAACGTTCATCAGTTAGGTTTTTAACGGTTAAGTTAAATGACCAGTCTTCAGCCTGATAAGATAAGCCAGCATTCACTAGCGTGTAAGCCGGTAGCGTGACAGCAGCAGAGAAACCTGATGCTACTTCTTCAACATCTACCACGCTTACGTTAGCCGCATAACCATTTTGGAAATCGTAAGTCGCAGTTAGTGTATAGATGTTTTCAGGGATACCTGCTTTACGTCCATCTGTATTATTAAAGCCTTCACCGATAAGGTTAAGACCAATCACGTTACCACCGAAGATCAATGAAGGATCTTCAAGGTTCACTAAGTCTTCAGCACCCAAGAAACCAAACTGGTTACCATTTTCAAGTGCTGTAAGGTTAATAACCTTAATGTTGGTGTAACCTGCAGATACAACAAGGTTATCGTTTACTACCCAGCGAAGTTCAAACTCAGTACCTTTGTTGTTGGTGGTATTATTAGTTACCGTGTTTTGCGCGTTAAAATCGGTACGCTCTTGCTCAAACGATGAAAGCGCAAAATACAATGTGTCTTCTAACAGCGAGCCCTTTATACCAAACTCGATAAGCTCAGACGTATCGAACGCACTGCCGTCGCCAAGTTGGCCAACGCCAATTTCTGCACCTTGACCTGCAACAAGTGTGGCTTGCTCTGCAGCGGTTACATATGGAATTAGGCCAAACTCGAACTCGTATGAAAGGCTTGCGTTCCATGACCATCCGTCTACTGTCTCTTCAGCATAAACTGGCGTTTCATCACCTGTAGCACCTAACAAAAGGTCGGTACGTGATGTACTTTCAATATCAATGGTATCGTAACGCAGACCAAGTACTAGGTTTAAACCCCAATCCCAAGTTAAATCTGTCATTGCAGCAACACCTAGGTCTAGGTAGTTACCTACGTCATAGTTATCAAAGTTTTTACCTGAGCGGGTAGATAATAAACGACGATCAAGAGCCGAAGAGGGCATGGTTAGATCGCGACGGTTGAAATATTCGTACGTGAAATCATCGCCGTGTTCGAAATCGGTATAACGAACAGAAGGTGAGAATTGAAACTGTGCAAACAGACCGTCATTTTCATACTCTGTTGCGAAAATAAGCTTGTCTTCAACAACCCAGCTGTCGTGGAATTGTGAGAAACCGTAAGCATTTTCGTTGATGTTGTCGTAGGCATCATAGAAAAACTGGTTGCGAATTTCCCAGTTATCCGTGTAGTAAATGGTATCGAAATACAGCGTAATGGCTTCGTTGCCTAGCTGATCATCAGGCGCAACCAACACTTGGTTTCCACTAAGGGTTGTTGTGCCTACATTTTGTAATTGCATCAATGCTGTTGCTTCATCGTCTGTGAAGCTTGACGCTGGTACATAGAAAAAGCTTTCACCGGCAATGTTTACAGCACCGTACTCTTCGTGGCTAATTTGGCCGTCGCCATCTGTATCCAGTGGCTGTGCCGTACCAGTAATATAAGTACCGTCATCTACCAATTCTTGTGTTAGTCGGTTCCAGCCTGCGACTTGGTTACCATCATAGTCGTGATACATACCACCAAATTCGAAGCGAAGGTTGTCGGTAATATCAATGTTAAATGACGCTTGGAGTACGGTTTGATCAGTCTGCGTATTGTCGTAATAGCTGTCTGAATTTTCTAGCTCACCGTAGATGTAATAGCCCATTTCCTTTCCAGCTAAGCTAGTTGGGCCACCAACCTCGGCGGTCAAAATGCTTTTATCCCATGAACCAGTGGTGTATGACAAAGCACCCGTTGGCGCATCTAGATACTGGCCGCCAGAAGCACGCGCAGATTTAGGATTAAAGTTTAGGTAACCACCAATTTTAGAGGGACCGTAAATAGGCGATGCAGGGCCACGGACGATGTCGATTCGACTTGAAGCACCAATTGGTGTCGGGTAGTTGCCAGGATTATCCAGACGCTTAACGCCACGGAAATAGGTTTCACCAGGCGTACCACGTACGTCAAGAGAGCCCGCAACGCCAAAGAAAGACTGGGTAAATGTTCCCGGTGCAAACGCTACCAGTTCATCAATGTCAGAAACGTTAAAACGCTCCATTTGCTCTTGAGATATAGTTGATGCAGAACGTGGCGTTTCAAGAATAGACTTACCAAAGCCAAACACAGACTCTACGTCTTGGCCTGGAAGACTGCCAAGCGAACCCGTTACTTGGATCTTCTCAACGTCTTTTTCTTTTACCTCTGTCTCTTCCTGAGCTAAAGCTTGTGACGACAGCGCAACCGCAGTGGTCATCGCAAACGCTTTTGCTAGAGGAGATAATTTGAATGTAGTGTTTTTCATGGTTTCCTCATTATTTTTAGTTACCCTTTTTTTGGGCTTTTTAACGAATTATTTTTATGGTTCTTGTCGTTGGCAAGAGAGTTAGCAGGATAGGTGCCAACTACTTGTCCAGTTGGTCAAGTTTTGACCTGTGTTTAAGTCGCTGAATTATATTGATAAAAAAATATAATGTTGTTCTTATATTGTTATTTTTATGTAAACGCTCTATGTCTTTAAAGCACTTGCACCATCAGTGTGATTTTTAACGAATTTTTGCACCAAATAGAGGAGGTGTGCTATCAGCGTGCCTTTTTATGCCTAAGATTGTGTTAAGGGGTTGAGGCAGTGATACAGCTTCTAGGTTTTTGTCATTATCGCTACGCCTGTTTGGAGAATGTCTTGCATTGCCAGCGTCTTTATTTTTACGGCTAGTGATTGCGTCATTGGTAGAAGAAATAAGAGAGATGTCTTCAGGGCTTAGCTGTGACTTTGTATCTGAACTTTTTGCCTTACTCGACGGTTTTTTACCTGGCAGCGTTAGTTCTAAAATTACGGCAGTAAGGCCGGCAGATGTGACGGGGGAAAGAAGAATATTTTCTAGCCACGTTGGCAATTCAGAAAGGGCTTCTGGAACCATCATTACGCCTATTGCCATTCCAAGCGCGCAAGCAGTTACAAGGCTGCTGCGCCTATCAAGTGCGTAGCTGGCAAGAAGCTTTAAGCCGCCTACTGCTACCATAGCAAACATAACGAGAGTCGCTCCGCCTAATACCGGCTTAGGAATAGCCTGCAGCACCCCGCCAACAATTGGAAAACAGCCGATAAGAACAAATAGCGCAGCAACAAAAAAGCCCACTTTTCGGCTAGCAATACCGGTTAACTGAATAACGCCATTGTTTTGGCCAAATGTGGTATTTGGAAACGTGTTGAACATGCCGGCAAGTAAAGAGTTGACGCCGTCACCCAAAATACCGCCCTTCACCCGCGCAAAATAAACGGGGCCGCTCACAGGTTGCTTGCAAAAAAGGCTGTTTGCCGTTAAATCTCCCGCCGTTTCTATTGCGCTAAACAAGTAAATAAGCGCAATAGGTAAAAACAAGTTAATGTCAAAGGCTATGCCAAACGCAAATGGGGTAGGGACTGCCACTAGTGAGAGCGGAGCGAGCCCGGAGAAATCAAGACCTTTTGTAAAGCCGACATACGTTGCGCCTATGGCCATGCCAATAAAAATAGCGCTTAAGCGAAGCCAATGATTGGTAGACGCGTTCAAGAATACGATAACCAGTAGTACACCAAGGCCGACTGCTAAGTTCTCAGTGCTGGCAAAGTCAGCAGCATGAAAGCCTCCTGCAAGGTCGGTCATACCTACGTTTATCAAGCTAAGCCCTATAGCGGTGATCACTATACCCGTAGTCAAAGGCGTAATAATGCGCTTAAGTTTATCTACGAATAGGCTGAAAACCACTTCAACTAATGCCCCAGCCATCGTGAGTCCAAACAATAGGGCTAAAATATCTTCTTGCGTTCCGCCATTCGCCTTCACTTGGTTTCCCGCCAAAATCAACGCACTAATGAACGCAAAGCTAGTTCCTTGAATGGCGACAAGGCCGCTGCCTACTGGGCCTATACGTTTTGTTTGAATTGCTGTGCCAAGGCCGCTAACAAATAGCGCCATACTAATAAGGTAAGGTGTGTATTCAGTAAGGCCTAGCGTTGATGTAACAATAAGAGTAGGGGTTATAACACCAACGAAGCTCGCTAATAAATGCTGGAATGCCGCGGTAAGAGAGGGAAGAAATGCCGGGCTATCATGTAAGTCGTAAAGTAATTCGCTGTGATT
Organism: Alteromonas alvinellae; assembly: GCF_902705805.1. Taxonomy (NCBI): domain Bacteria; kingdom Pseudomonadati; phylum Pseudomonadota; class Gammaproteobacteria; order Alteromonadales; family Alteromonadaceae; genus Alteromonas; species Alteromonas alvinellae. The sequence goes on from NZ_CACSIH010000149.1 coordinate 39,925, forward strand.
TGAAGACATGAGCAATTTTTCTTGATGACAGTTGCTTGTTAGCTGCAAGATGTTGACCAATTAGTCTGCTTCGTGTTACGTTTTTAACGTATTGTTTTTGATATGGTTTTTAAATTTAACGAATGGAGGTAAAAGCGGAGAGAACTGATTGAGCCCCAATTTGGTGCCTAAACAAAAAAATGCGCTAAATTAGCGCATTTTGTAAAGGTGTGTTGAGGTCAATTTAAAAGGTAACCCCTTCATCTAGCGTCACAAAAATAGAGTGGCGAACTTCATTGTACATAGCCCGTGAACAGTGACCTTCACCTTCGGTATCTTCCAGTAACAGCACGTCGCCCGCCCCAAATACATGACGCTCGCCGTTAGACACGGTAAATTCTGCGCGCCCTTTTAAAATGAAAAGCAACTGTCGCGCGGGGGCTGGGTGCCATTTAAAATCATAATCTGCGGGGGTTTCGCGAAAGATAATTTTATCTGCACCAAATTTTTCTGACAGCATCCCAATTGGGCCACCGTCTTTTAGCGGTATTTCAACTTCGCCAAAGTGGCTTTTGCCCGCCTCATCGTTGTAAATCCTTGTTATTTTCATTATTAACCCTTAATTAAAACTTTACTGATAAGAACATTACGCGTGCTTAAGCGCACTGATCGTTCTATAAAGCACCGACAAACTGGCTGCCACATCATCACCGGTTATAGACTCAGCAGGGTGATGGCTGATACCGCCCTTACAGCGCGTGAACAGCATGGCCACAGGGCTAATATCTGCAATAGCCATGGCATCGTGTCCTGCACCAGATGCAAGAATTCGAGGAGCAATACCGCTTTCCTCAACGCCACGAACTAGCGCGTCTTTTAACTGGCTATCGCAATGCACTGCAGGCGCACTGTGCGTTTGCTCACGAGTGATGGCGACTTGTCTAGATTGCGCAATGTCGTCAAATTTTTGCAATATTTCTGCCAATACGGAATCGCGTAAATCGTCATCTTCGCTTCGAATATCTAAGGAAAATCGTGTGCGCCCAGAAATCACGTTTACGCCGTTAGGTGCGTTTTCAATTTTCCCAACGGTTGCTACCACTCCCGGGCGTTGTAAGCTAATACTCTCAACAGCGAGTAGCATTTCTGCACTCGCACATAGGGCGTCACGACGCATCGACATAGGCACAGTACCGGCGTGGCCCGCCATACCTTCAACCGTAAAGTTAAAGCGTTTCGCGCCAGCAATGGCACTTACTACTCCTACAGGCAGGTTTTCTTGCTCTAAAACAGGGCCTTGTTCAATATGAAGCTCTATGTAGCCTAAAATGTCAGTGCGAGAAATTGTTGCACTGTTTACTGCATCGAAATTAAGCCCAAAGTTCGCCATAGCTTGTTCAAGGCTTACGCCATTTTCATCTTTTAAATGGCGCCATTGTTCTTGCCATTTTCCTGTTAAGGCGCGGCTGCCTAACAGCGTGGTGCCAAACCGCGTGCCTTCCTCGTCACAAAAACCGACAATGTCGATGTGAAAAGGGAACTTAGTTTGTGTGCCGTCAAACATCGCCACCAGTGATATTGCAGCGACCACGCCAAGCATGCCATCGTATTTTCCGCCATTAGGTACAGTATCGAGGTGGCTGCCCAAAATTAATCGCGGCGCATTAGGTACACTTGACGTATAGCGCCCCCAGATATTACCTACGGCGTCTTGCCACGTAGTCATACCCGCTTCAATCATCCAACCCGAGGCCAGTTGATTCGCAAGCTTGTGCTGTTCAGTTAAATAGCGCCTGTCTAGACAGGTTGGGTCTTGGCTTAAGGTGCCTAATGTTTCGCACCTTGCCATAACTTGCGTAGCCAGTTCAGCAAACTCTGCGAACTTACCCATTCGCGACTCCCGCCGCTTTAGCCCTAGCGTAAACGCTAAGCGCTGCATCTACCCCTTTACCCGCAGGTAACTCAAAACCTTGCATACGAAGCACAGTTTCAAGTGACTGAAGGGTATGCAAAACGGCATCTTCTCTGGCGTTGTAGCCCATAGTGCCAATGCGCCAAATCTTACCTTTTAATGGCCCAAAGCTGGTGCCGATTTCGATATTAAAGCGCAGCAATAGGGTTTCGCGAACTTCTTCGCCGTGCACACCGTCAGGAATATGAACACCTACCACGTTGTACATTTTGTGTTTCAGGTCACCGAATGGCTCTAGCCCCATAGCCTGAATACCCGCTAGCATGGCGTCGCCAGCCACTTTATGACGTGCGATAACGTTTTGCTGGCCTTCTTCTAAATGTAGGCGCGCGCATTCACGAGCACAATAAAGCATGCTGGCCGCTTCTGTGTGGTGGTTTAACCGCTCTTCGCCCCAATAATCCATGATCATCGGTAAGTCGAAATAGTTTGAGCGAATTTTAGGGCCGCGGGCGGCCTCGTGATGCGCATCGCGAATACCGGCTTCAACGTGATGGCGAGTTCGCACGGTTCTAACAAATTTGTCGCTCAGGGTAATAGGAGCGCTACCCGAAGGGCCACCTAAACATTTTTGCAGTCCAACTGATACCGCATCTAACTTCCATGCGTCTACGTCTAGTGGGTTTCCGCCTATTGACGCTGTAGCGTCACAGTAGAATAAAACATCGTGCGCTTCACAAATAGCACCAATATGCTCAAGTGGTTGAAGCATGGTAGTAGACGTATCGCCTTGCACAATGGCAAGTAGCTTAGGTTTTACTTCTTTTACCGCGGCTTCAATTTGTTCAGGCGTAAAGACTTCGCCCCAAGGAACTTCTATGGTGTGTACTTCAGCGTCAGCGCGCTCTGCAATTTCAGCAAGCAAGTGACCAAAACGCCCGAATATAGGTACGAGCACTTTGTCGCCTGGTTCTATCGCTGATACCAAAACGGCTTCAATGCCAGCTCGTGATGTGCCATCAACCAGAAAAGTTTGCTGGTTCTTGGTATTAAAGACATCACGGTACAGCTGCATTACTTCATTCATATAGCCAGTCATCACCGGGTCGTACTGGCCCACTAACTGGGTAGACATGGCACTTAATACACGTGGGTAGCAGTTAATTGGGCCCGGACCCATTAGCAAGCGAGGTGGTGGAGAAAGTGGTGCGAAAGTACTTGTAGTCGCTTCTTTAGACATATGGGCGCTCCTAGATAAGCACTTGCGCTAACATGCGCAAGCCAGTGATGATAAGAACAACAGCGAAGATTTTCTTGAGTAAACCTGCGTCTAGCTTGTTGGCAATGGTTGCTCCGACCGGTGCGAACAAAACGGTAAGCGGAACAATGCAGGCAAAACCTAGTAAATTGACGTAGCCGTAAGTTGCAAAAGGTGCATCGGCAGGTGTAGTACCTACAAATAGCAAGGTAAGCGCAGCCGGAAGCGAAATAATGAGGCCAACCGCTGCAGCAGTGCCTACTGCTTTGTGTGCTGGGTAGTTACAAAATGTAAGGGTAGGTACAGTTAGCGTGCCGCCGCCAATGCCAACCATAGAGCTAAATAACCCAATACAGGTTGCCATAACCGACTGACCCGCACGGCCAGGAAGCCCTTTAAATAGCGCATCATTTTTGCCAATAAGCATATTAACCGCTGACAAGGTAGCAATAATGCCAAACAGCAAAGTCAGAAACGTGGGGTTCACCACGGTTACCGCATAGCTACCTGCAAGCACGCCAATTAAAATGAACACGGCCCAGGCTTTAAGCAGCGCAAAATCTACATTGCCTTTACTATGGTGAGCGCGAATAGAGCTCACTGACGTAGGGACGATAGTTGCCAATGATGTGGCCGTGGCAATAACCATGGCGCTTTCAGGCGATACGCCAAGGGCTTGAAATAAGAAAAACAGTACTGGCACTATAACAATGCCGCCACCTACGCCAAGCATACCTGCTAGTATGCCAGCGAATACGCCCGTCCCTGCGAGCGATAATATAACCGTTAGGTTATCCATTAAGAACTGCATGTGATTTCTTTCTCTTTAACAATTGTTGTTTATTTGATTTTGTAAGCGTTTAACTAAAATACGTCTTTGCAGACCCATTCCGGTAAACGCTGCTTAGGTAACGCACCCTAGTTTGTGCGTTTACAAAGTTATCTCTTGCGGTAAAAAACTAGCGATGGCCTAAATAGGCTTTACCATCACTTCTAGGATCGCTTGCGCCGCTCACTGTGCCTTCTGTGTTGCGAATAATCGCCCCAGCGTGACCCATAAGTTCGTTGCAAGGGTCTACCGTAACCATATCGTGGCCCCTTGCCAGTAAGCTCTCGCCCACATATTCAACTAGGTCTCGCTCTGCTTTTAAATTGTGACTTTGATCGCCCCAGGTTCTACCAAGTAACCAGCGGCCAAGAGAAATCGCTTTATCGATAGGCTGTCCGTGGTAGATATGTCTGGCGAAAAGCGCAGCCTGAGTCTGGGGCTGACCTTCACCGCCCATGGTTCCGTAGCTCATGCGGCGGCCATCGATAAGTTCTGCAAACGCTGGGTTTAATGTGTGGAATGGTTTCAACCCCGGCGCTAAAAATTGATTACTGTTCGGGTCTAGCGAGAACGAGGTACCTCGGTTGTTCCAAACAATACCCGTTTGCGGGCTTACTATTCCCGAACCAAATTCCCAATAAAGCGATTGTATGTAGCTGACCATGCGCCCTTCTGAATCGCAGCAGCCCATCCAAATGGTATCGCCGTGCTTGGCTTCATGAGGCCATGGCAGAGCTTTGTCTAACGAAATGTTTTTCACCATCTCGTCAAGCTCGTTATCGCTTAGCAGGCTTTGTAAACTCACCGGCGTGCGAGAAGGGTCGGTTACGTTTGCGTTACGGGCAATAAAGGCTTGTTTCGTACACTCAATAAGTAAGTGCACCATGTCGGCGTCGGTGTTGCCTAAATGCTGAACTCTGTCATAAAGCGCCAAAATAATAAGCGACGCGACACCTTGGGTAGGGGCCGGCAGGTTATAAAGCTTGCCCTTGCTGGTAGAAACTGACAATGGCTCTACAATTGTTGCTCTATAGTTGTTGAAATCTTCAAGGCGAATGGGGGAGCCTGCTGCTTCCAAATCTTCAGAGAGTTTTGCTGCTAATTCACCGTGGTAAAAATCATCCAGCCCTTTTTCTGCTAAGTGTTTTAAGGTTTCTGAAAGCTTTGTAAGTTTTAGTATTTTACCTTTTTTAAGGGCCTTACCTTTAATCAAAAACTGGGCAAAATTTTCATCCAAGCTTAATTCATCAAAGGTTTTATTGCTGGCATCCACTAAGCTTTGAGTAACTTCAATTCCCCAATTGGCTTGACTTATCGCCGTATCGAACAATGTGCTCAACGGCATACCATTTTGCCATTCATGGCTTATTTCAAGGGCAGCTTTCCAGCCCGCAACGGCGCCCGCCATAGTTAACGCAGACTTGCCACCACGGCTAGGGATGGCATCGCATCCTTCGTAAAATGATGGCGTTGCACCTCTTGCTGCTACGCCAGATGCATCAATACCAATAGGCTTTTTGCCCGGCTCACTAATTAGCCAAAACCCATCGCCACCCATACCGTTCATGTGCGGGTATTCAACCGCAATAGAGGCAGCTGCCGCCACCATAGCTTCAATCGCAGTACCGCCTTTTTCTAGTATGTTTAAACCAACTTGCGATGCAGCAAAGTGAGGGGCAGTGAACGCGATGTTTGGTTTTTCACTCATATTTATTTCCTTCTAAAAATCAGCAACCACGCCGTCAGCTTTAGCCTTAGCTAGTCAAGAGCCAGGCAAATTGACGCGAGTTAAGGTCTTACTTCCGCTTTCTACTTTCAACTTGAATGCGATAGTACGCTTTATGCCCTATTTAAGTGCGATTTAACTGTGACTCAAATAAGGCCAGCACACTGTGCACGTTTAGCGAGTGGTTAGCTTTTTTGCCAACGCGAGAAGTGCAAGATCGTTGCCTTTTTTGCCCACAAGCGATAATCCGCACGGGGCGTTGTGTAGGGTAAACAACGGCAAATGAAGCTGGGGTAAACCCGCAAGCCCTGCTATGGCAGTAAGTGCAAGCAGAGCGTTTCTATCATTTGCCAGAGTCGTTTCATCAGCATCGCAACGAGGTGCAACACCGGGTGTTGTGGGAATAACCAAAACATCTATTTTTTCAAATAGCGCATTTAAATTATTTATTACCACGGTTTGTTGCGCTTTTGCGTGTTGTATATCTTGGGTTGTTATGGTTTTACACCAATCCAAGCGCGACATAATGTCGTCAGCGATATCGGGTTGAGTATCTTCAATCCATTCGCCATGTTGCTGCCAAATTTCACCGCCTTGTAAGGTGCGAAATGTAGCGGCGGTTTCTAACGTATTTAAATTTAGCTGTGCTTCTGACAACTCAATGCAGTCGCTGTGTTCAGCAAGCGCCGCAAGCCAGGTTTTACATAGCGAGTTGTGAGATGTTTGTTCGAACAAATGTGCTGCTATACCAAATTTTGGTGCTTCTGATATTGTGCTTTGCGTAGCGCTATTCAGACAAACGTTTGCAACCTTAGTTAGCGTGTCTAGGTCGCGGGTCATCCAACCTACGGTATCGAACGAAGGCGCAAGCGCTACCATATTGTCACACGTGACTGCCCCATGGGTTGTGCGAAGTCCCCATAACCCTTGGTAGCTAGACGGTACCCGAATAGAGCCGCCCGTATCTGTGCCAAGACCAATGTCGGCAAGGTGGGCGCTAACCGCCACTGCAGAGCCCGACGAAGAACCACCCGGAATATGGGCCGGTGCCACTGGGTTTACTAGAGCTCCGTAATGCTTATTTTGCCCATGTAAGCTATAAGCCAACTCATCGGTAATGGTTTTACCTTTAAACACGGCACCTGCTTTAAGTATATTCGCCACACAGCTATTGGTATTTTCGGCTATAGAGTGGGTTGCCAACCAGTCTGGGTTGCCCGCAGCAGTCGGTAAACCTTGAATATGAAACAAATCCTTCACCGCAAGCCCTAATCCGCTAAGCGGCTTTGCGGCATAACGCGCATCCGTTGAACCCTCGATTTCCTCTTGGTTTGCCGTGTTTTTTGACGAAGACGCCTTGCCTTCACCGTTATAAATGGCATCAATGGTTACTTCAATATTTTCAATTGCCTGTGTGAACCTTGCATCACAGGGCTTTAGTACAAAAGGAGAGCTCACAGCGCGTTACTTATTGGTTATTGATTCTTTATTCGTCTTTACTTTATGAAACATCTGTTTCATTAGAAAGTCAAGAGAAACGATTGTTACTTTGTAATGATAAAAATAACCGTGCAATTACATCAAGCAATATTTAAAGGCGCAACTTGCCAAGTTTGCTAGATGGCGAACCAAAGAGTGTAAGCTTAAACGGAAAGGGCGGCAGCCGTTGGCGTCAAGGCTGAATGATAAAACCAGGTTCAATAGTGAAGACAAAGCAGTGTTAGAAACCTTGAGGTGTCTTCTTTAGGAAAGCAACTTCGTCAGAGGTAGACTCGCGCCCAAGGATTGTATTTCGGTGTGGGTAACGTCCAAACCTTTCAATAACCTGTTGATGGCGTTTTTCAAACGTAAATTCCCGTTCTAATCCTTCTTGTGAGAACAGCTCCATTGCCACATCGTGAATAGCTAGTGATTCACTATGCATAAATGGCATGTAAAGAAAGGCTAGTTGTTGTGGTGTTAGCACTTTGTCGGCTTCTACGCTTACCGCTTCTTGAGCAAGCACTAGCGCGATACTGTCAGCACTGAATGCGTCAGGATGGTTGCGATAGATGTTTCGTGAAAATTGATCGAGAACGATAATTTCGGCTAGCCTGCCTGATGCAGTAGCACGCCAAGGCCAGAGTTCACCGCGCGTCGCTGCTTTGTGTAATGAAGAAAATCGCGATGTAATTGTTTTATCTAGTGCGGCATCTTCCGTAAACCATTGTTCAGGCGATAATTCGCCAAACCAAAAGTCTAATACACCGTTAGCTTCTTCCATAACCACTTGCGTTTTTTCCATATCTACTCCAACAACACGCTCAAAGCAGTAAAATTAAAGTCATCTAGACTTATACTTGACTTCGAGCAAAAAAGTTCCGTTTTTGCTTGCAAAATAGCAATCATCTGCTAGCAGTTATTGCATAGTATTGCTTAAAAAGTGTGCTGTGGGAAGGGCTAACGTTTTAGGCTTTCTAGTTCATCCATCTGAATGTAGATATCAGTAATGGCGTCAACACGGTCGGCAGCCTTGCTACCTAATACTTCATAGGTCAGGTTACACAGTGATGCTACTAGACTCATTGGCGCAGCATAGCTATCAAAAGGCGAGTCACTGCCGATGTGGGTTACAACTAAGTGGTCGACATCGTTACGATAACCTTGGCCCGTGGGGTCAGTAATAAGTACGGTTTTACAGTGCTTGATACTATTTAAAACAAACTTGAATTGGCGGGTTCTGCGGCGAAAGCCAAAAAGTACCACCAGGTCATTTTCGGTTAAGTCGATAATATCTTCGCTGAGCGTTTGACCTGGCTGAGGGAGTACGCGAACCGATGCCCTAATCTGTTTTAGCTGCTGCCTAAAATGAAGGGCTATGGGATAAGCGTTGCGAAACCCAATCAAAGTAACTTGACCCGCCGAGGCAAGCAATTTAGCTATATCACTTAATGCTTCAGACGATGTGCCTTCAAACGTGTTGGCTAGGTTTTTACTATCACTTTCGTGTTGTAAAACGCCGCTTGACGGGCTTATTACAGGTACGCCTTGCTCACGTAACTGCACAAGAGCTTCTTTGGCTTGTTGGTGAGAATCGAAGCCAAGCTGACGAAAGAACCGACTTACGGTCGCTTTCGACGTCCCTGTTTTATCAGCAATGAGCGATGTGGATTGACTTAACACGGCAATGGGGTTTTGCTGTATATAATGCGCGATGGATTTGCCCGAAGGAGATAACGAGGCATAGTGTTTTTCGATTTGTTGTAAAACGTCGCTAGGGCTACTTTTTGTCATTGGTATCGCCTTTTACATCTAACGCAATTATTTCACGACTTTTGTGCGATATACAAACACAACGTGAAATCTTCCGTCTCTCACCTTCAAATACGGATAAAGTGGAAGGTAAAACGACCTTGCATTAAGCGTATCTATTTCTTAAATCTGGGTACAACAAGCACTATCTAGTACCTTCGAAAATAAAAAGTTTAAATCTTATAATAGGTTACGCAAATAGCGTATTTTATAGGGCTAAAGTATCACCTAATTAATAATTCAAACCCCGCAAATTGGCACTACACTTTCATACATAGTAACCGTAAAAATTCATAAAAGTGTCATCGGTTGGTAATTATGTTGTTGGTCTTACTTGGGTCTCGAAAGCGTAAATTTTTTGCAGATCGTAGAGCAGCGGCGACGTAACATAGAGAAAGAGGTGAGTTGTGGCAAAGCTTTGGTCTGAATTGATCTTGCTATTTGTAGCAGTTCCTTTTGCTGTTCTCTACTGGATTAAGCATTTTGCAGATTATCTCATGCCCATCTTAGGGGTAATGGGGCTTTGCTGTTTAGCTGTCTTGTTAGCAGATAAACAATTTAAACGTGTTAAATTGTGGCATTGGGAAGACTATCGAACACATTTTAAAAGTACGCTTAGGTTATTTCTGCCATGGGCAAGTTTACTGGCGCTGGTGGTGTACTTTTTAAAGCCTGAATTATTTCTGCACTGGCCTATGAACCAGCCGTGGATGTGGGTGGCTACCCTGCTGATTTACCCCATTGTTTCGGTGATCCCCCAAGAGATTATTTTTCGCACCTATTTCTTTCATCGCTACAAGCAAATCTTGCCCTCAAAATACACGAGGTGGGCATTAAGTACTTTTTTATTCGGTCTCGCACATTTAGTGTACGGTAACTGGGTAGCGGTAGTGGTTTCTTGGATTGGCGGTGCCATATTTGGTTACCGATATATGCAAACAAAATCAACGCCCGTTGTGGTGATCGAGCATGCCTTGTGGGGAAGCTTTTTGTTCACTATTGGGTTGGGATCTTATTTGGTTATTGCGTCGTAGATATTTGTAGTAAAAATCAATACACATGAACGCCAAGGAGTGAGGTGATGTTCAGTGCTCAGCAAATATTATTACCCGGTATTCTAAACAAGCGAGTAGGGCTTTCTTTTACGCAAACCGATACACCTTTAAGCGAACGCTTTATACAAACTTTGCTTCAACAAAGCGAAGAGGGTGGCGCAATAAGCAGTTTATCAAGCGCACAGTCGCTACTTTCTCAGCTTTGGGAGAGCTTTGTTTATCGTTTACCAGGCTTGGCGCTCGGCATAGTTATCATGGTGGCGTTTATACTTTTAGCGCCACATATTGCAAACGTATTCGTCAAGCCGCTTACCAAAACTACCACGTCACCATTATTGCGTTCAGTAATTCAAAGAAGCGTTAGCCTAATTTTAATGCTGCTTGGTATTTATCTTTTTCTGTTTTTAGCTGGGCTGACCGGGTTTGCCATTGCGGTGGTAAGTGGCACAGGGGTAGTAGGGCTTATTCTTGGCTTTGCCTTTCGCGATATTGCAGAGAACTTTATATCAAGCTTACTACTTACTATTCAACGTCCATTCAAAATAGGCGATATCGTTCAAATAAACGACTTTACTGGCATTATTCAAAAAGTCACGGCACGTGCCACTACCTTGGTTGACTTCGATGGTAATCATATTCAAATACCCAATGCCACCATATACAAAGGGGTCATTAAAAACCTAACGGCCAACCCGCTTATGCGGGGGCAGTTTGTTATTGGCGTGGGCTACGATGCAGACATACAAGAGGCTCAGCGAATTGCGCTGGAAATTACAGTGGGGCAAGAAAATGTATTAAACGACCCTGAACCGCAAGTGTTAATAGATGAACTTGGCTCCTCTACATACAACGTTAAGGTGTATTTTTGGGTGGATGTAGAGAGAACCAGTGTGTTGAAAATGGCGTCTGTGCTAATGCGTAACATCACACAAGCGTTTTTAGACGCCAATATTAGTATGCCTGACGATGCTCGTGAGCGCATATTCCCAGAAGGCATGCAGCTTCGTATTGAGCAAACAGAAAGCACAGGTTCAAAGAGTGCAGAAGCTAGCCCAGTGAATCAATTAGAAGGCCAAGAAAGCTTATCCACGGGAGGCGCTGGCAGCAAGTCTGGTATCAAGGATTTGGCCAATGAAAACAGGGGAGATAGTGCAACTAATGAAAATTGTCGGGCTAAAAGCAATCAAAGTGCGAACCCGTTAGGCCATGACGCTGCCGGTGATTATGGGTTTGAACCTGAAGGTGCTAAAGAGCACGATAACAAGCACAAACGGCGAACGCCAACGCAAGATGACACATCTTCTGAAGCGCATGAAATAAGAGAACAGGCCCGCAGGTCAAGGGATCCAGAGGCCGGTGAGAATATTCTATAAAGCAAAGTGCTGCTGTGGGTTTAACCTTGCTGGAAACAATAAAGTCGTTTCGCTAAATATGCTTCAGAAGGCTTAAAGTATCAAAGGAGTGCTACTTTAAGCCTGCGATAACCTATCCATTATGGGCAGCAGGATTATACAGGTGGTACAGGCGAAAGGTTACATCTGCCAAGAAAATCTTGCCATAGGTTTACATGGGCTTTCATGGTACGACTGTATTTATCAAAACCGTCTTGCGACTGTTGTCTTATATAGCGTTTGAATTCGTCGTGTAGCGACGGCTGTTCAAGCCAGTCTTCCCACAACGGTGCAAGCTTGTAATGGTACTGGTTTACCAGGCTACCTACGGGCTGTATTTCTTCAATGAAAAACAAGTAAAACACGTTGCGCAGTATTTCGGCTTTGTCGCTGGCACGGCCCTGTGGGCAATTTACAGTATCGAGTTCGGTAGCAAGCATATCTGTAAGTAGAGAAAGGTTTTGCGTTAAGGTTTGTTGGGTGTGCCAAAGGGTAGCGGGTAATCTTGCAGAGCGTATAATTTGTAGCTGCTGCTCTAGCTCGCTACTGTCTATTGGGGTTTGGTTTTGTATATGTAAACTGTCAAGATAATACAGCGCGTTCACGCTGGAAAGAGCGTCTTTATTGTGTTCAACTGACATTAGACGCTCAGGAGTATTCAGCGCTAAACGCAATTCTTGGCTGCCTTGAATTAGGTTTGCCCATGTTTTGCTGTAGTCTTGTGTTTTTTGTTCACGCCACGATGCGATGGTTGCTGCCAGCGCGACGTTATGTTTATCCGTCTCGTCGTCTTCCGAGAGCGCTGCTTCACAGCTTTTAAGTACAGTCAGCAGCTTACTTTCGTATACTAACCTTTGTGATGGCAGCTGGCTTTTGCCTAACGACGTATTGCGCTCGGCCACAACAGTACCCAACTCACAATCTTGCAGCGCATAAAACTCACGCAGGTTTATGCTCACGCCTTCAACTGTGTGCTTCAACGTGGTCGAGTCGGCAAGTTTGGGAAGCGGTGTGGTGATGTTATTGTTGAATGTATCTGGTAGCGGGGTATCAATCACACGAGAAAGACGCTGCGCATAATCTTCAATACTGTGTTTTACGGTATTGCCACCAAAGCAGCCTAGCAGCGTAAATAAGCTAGCGCTGATAATTCCAACGTGGCACCAATTTCTTGCTTCAAAACTAAATGCGCTTTTAAGCTGCAAGGTTTGCTGCTTAAGATGGGGAAGCCACAATCGTTTAAGTCGCAAAGCAGGTTGCCGGCCAGCGTTGGGATTCATTGTTTTTTGTTGAATGACTTTCACGCGGATGCTCCGGTATAAAGGCCGCGCCCACCATCAACGTAAATGATTTGCCCAGTGATGTACGAAGCCGATGTTAAAAATGACAAGGTATTTGCGATATCTTCAGGCGTGCCGAGCTCGCCTAGAGGAATACTCGATAAAAGCTTGTCTTTCTCCTCGTCATCCATTTCGCGCTCAGGCCACAATATTGCCCCTGGCGCAATACCATTAACGCGAACATGGGGCGCTAAGTCTATCGCTAAAGATTGAGTGAGCGAGGCAAGGCCTGATTTGGCGATTAAATAAACGCTATGCTTGGGAAGTGGGCGGTCAATGTGCATATCGACCATATTAATAATGCAGCCCTTGCTTTCCTGTAACGCTGGCGCCAGTGCTTGAGACAAAAACAGCGGGCCTTTTACGTTGCTGCCAACTAGCGATGTCCAATCGTCTTGGGAAATTTCGCCAACAGGCGTTGGGTAAAAGCTAGACGCATTGTTCACTAAAACATTAATCTGGCCCCAAACACGTAATGCTTGCTGGCCAAGCGCATTTACCTCGTCGGTGTTACATAGGTTGGCTTGTAAGCAGGCAGCGGAATCTGCACGCCGACTATTAAGCTTGTCGGCCAGTGCAAAAGCATCGTCTTTAGAGTGCCCATAGTGAATGATAATGCGGTAGCCTTCGCTATGAAGCTTACATGCCATGGCGGCGCCTATGCGTTTTGCTGCCCCTGTAATCAATGCAACAGGAAGCGCACCAGGGCCTGAGTTTTTCATAATAAAAGCTTCTCTCTATTTTAAATCTGTTTATGGCTAATTACAGCCTGCGATGATTTTCATTACGCACCTTGTATAACCACATGCAAACGCTTTTGCAGCAGTTCGCTGGTAAAGCGGTTGGTATACAAAACAAGCGGGTTAGGTTGCATGTCGCTTCCATTACTGCACTAGTGGCTGTAGATGTCGTCTACTACTTGTCTGGCTTGCGCAATGTAATGCGCGCCGAATAATAACCCGTGATTTAAAATATGGTAAAGCTGGTAAATTGGTTTTCTTAATTGGTAATTTTTTTCAATTGGCGTGTGCTGGTTGTAGCCTTCAAAGAAGGTTTGCGGAAAGCCTCCAAAGAGTTCTGCCATGGCAAGGTCAGTTTCGGCGTCACCGACATACACGGCAGGGTCGAATAACACCGGCCCTTTTTTGTTAAAGCCCACATTGCCGGCCCATAGATCGCCGTGCAAGAGTGAAGGATGGGGCTGATGCAGACTTAAAAGATGCTTCACTTTGGTAACAATACGTTCTATGTCACCGCTCTCTTTCGACCATAGCCCATTTGAAGCCAAGCGTTCAAGCATGCTACCGATGCGTTTTTCGGCAAAGAAGTCAGCCCACGACGCCATGCGCCCGTTGGTTTGCACGCTTGCGCCTATGTAATTGTCATGGGGCCAGCCATAGCTGGTGTAGGCGTTAACTGCGTGCAGCGCAGCAAGCTGCTGCCCTAAAGTGAAATAGTCAGGCACGGTAGGTTCAACAAATCTAACATGCGAAAGTACCAAATATTCCATGTTCGGCGTTTCGTTAACAGTTATGCCGTGACAGATGACCCGCGGTGTTGATATGGTTTGGGTGTTAGCTATGGCGTTAATACCCTCGGCTTCATGGGACAATTGTTGGGTGTCGTCATACTTTCGGGTTTTAACGAAGTAGCGATGAGTGGAGTCTTTTATAATGTAACTGTCGTGGGTATCTCCACCACTGACGCGATCGGCTTTCTGGCAGCTGAAAAATTGCTGGGTCTCATCTGAAATATGCTCGCTGATAAAATGCCACATAATGCACGCTCTGCTTGGTTTAATGCTTTGGTCCAATGCGCTTATTTAGCGAGAATGCACTCGTGTTGCATTGCAGTAAAAAGTGCATGCTAAACGCACTGCAAAATTCAGTAACCTGCCCACTACAGCCAGTGGCCTCGCGTTAAACTAAAGTATGGGTTAAAAATAGTGAAACGCATAAATTCCTCTACCAAAATCTTGCCTATCGGAAAACAAACCTGCACTAATTAGTCAATTCGGGCTTTTCAATATTGAAGTTGACCATACTCTAGTTATAATCCACCACTTGCTTTATGCGAGACTGTTAGCGGTTGTGTTATATGTACTCATCAATAGGTGCAAACGCCGTTCATTTAAAACAAGCCTCTAAAAAAATAAAGCAAGTTTCGAGTGCTCGGGCCTTTTGACCCTCGATAGCACGCTTAAATTTTTCAAAAATATGCATGTGGCGCAGAGTAGGCGTCACCACTGTAAAGGAATTAAAATGCCTGTAATTACCCTTCCTGATGGAAGCCAACGCGCTTTCGATAACGCTGTTTCTGTACTAGACGTTGCAAACGACATTGGCCCTGGTTTAGCCAAAGCAACCATTGCAGGAAAAGTAAACGGTGAGTTAGTTGACGCCGTTGATATGATTGACGCGGACGCACAACTTCAAATAATCACTGCAAAAGACGATGAAGGTTTAGAAATTCTTCGTCACAGTTGCGCGCACTTGTTAGGTCACGCTATTAAACAACTTTGGCCTAACACCAAAATGGCTATCGGCCCAGTTATCGACAACGGTTTTTATTACGATGTTGATATGGAAGAAAGCCTAACCCAGGAAGATTTAGCCAAACTAGAAAAGCGTATGCTTGAACTGGCTAAAACCAATTACAACGTGGTTAAAAACAAAGTTAGCTGGCAAGAAGCTCGCGATGCATTTGAAGCACGCGGCGAAAGCTACAAAATGGAAATTCTTGATGAGAACATCAGCAAGGACGACCGCCCAGCACTATATCACCACGAAGAATACACAGATATGTGTCGTGGTCCTCACGTGCCAAACATGAAGTTCTGTCACCACTTCAAACTAATGAAAGTGGCAGGCGCTTACTGGCGTGGCGACAGCGACAACAAAATGCTTCAGCGTATTTACGGTACGGCATGGGCTGACAAGAAGCAGCTTAAATCTTACCTACAGCGCCTAGAAGAAGCGGAAAAGCGTGACCACCGTAAAATTGGTAAAGCACTAAACCTTTTCCATTGGCAAGAAGAAGCACCAGGCATGGTGTTTTGGCACAACGATGGTTGGTCAATTTACACCGAGTTAGAAAGCTACGTGCGTAAGAAGCTTCGTGAATACGGTTACGATGAAGTAAAAGGCCCATTAATGATGGACCGCTCGCTTTGGGAAAAATCAGGTCACTGGGACAAGTACGCTGAAAACATGTTCACCACAGAATCTGAAAAGCGTGAATATGCCGTTAAGCCAATGAACTGCCCAGGCCACGTACAAATTTTCAACCAAGGTTTGAAATCGTACCGCGACCTGCCTCTTCGTATGGCTGAGTTTGGTTGCTGTCACCGTAATGAACCATCGGGTGCACTACACGGCCTAATGCGTGTTCGTGGCTTTACCCAAGACGATGCTCACATTTTTTGTACAGAAGAACAGATCCTAGAAGAGGTGAGTGGCTGTATTAAGATGGTGTACGAGACATACGCTGCGTTTGGTTTTGAAAATATCAAAGTTAAGCTGTCTACTCGCCCAGAAAAGCGCGTAGGTGCTGACGAAATTTGGGATAAATCTGAAGCTGCGCTTGCGGAAGCACTTAAAGCTAATGATATCGAGTTCGATTATCAGCCGGGCGAAGGTGCGTTCTACGGGCCGAAAATTGAGTTTACGCTGCACGATTGCTTAGACCGTGCATGGCAGTGCGGAACCGTACAGCTAGATTTCTCAATGCCAGGTCGCTTAGGCTCTACCTATGTAGCAGAAGATGGCGAACGCAAAGTGCCGGTTATGATTCACCGCGCTATCTTGGGTTCACTAGAACGCTTCATTGGAATATTGACCGAAGAATTTGCAGGTTTCTTCCCGCTCTGGTTGGCTCCTCAGCAGGTTGTGGTAATGAATATTACCGACAAACAAGCTGAATATGCCTCAGATTGTGTAAAAAAACTGCAAGAATTAGGTTTTAGAGCAAAGTCTGACTTGCGAAATGAGAAGATCGGCTTTAAAATCCGCGAGCACACTTTGAAGCGTATTCCGTATATGCTAGTTGTGGGCGATAAAGAAATGGAAGCGGGCGAAGTAGCAGTGCGCTCTCGTCGCGGCGACGACCTAGGCAAAATGCGCCTGGAAGACTTTATTGCCATGGCTCAACAAGAAGTTGTTGAAAAGACGATTAAGTAGTTGAGCAAATTGTGTATAATACACAATCAAGGTGTCTGCTTTTGGTTTTACTTTGGGTCAACCGACCTACCAAAAGCAGACAAAAGAATTAAATGTTTGGAGGAATAGCACATTAAAGGCGCTAACAACAAGGCTCAGGGCGACAAAGCCCGCATTAACGATGAGATTAAAGCCAGAGAAGTAAGATTAATTGGCAAAGACGGTGAACAGGTTGGTGTGGTTTCTCTAGCAGAAGCTACTCGTAACGCAGAAGAAGCGGGCCTAGATCTAGTAGAAATCAGTCCGAATGCCGAGCCGCCAGTCTGTAAAGTTATGGACTATGGCAAATTCCTCTTCGAAAAAAGTAAAGCTCAGAAAGAGCAGAAGAAAAAACAGAAGCAAATTCAGGTCAAGGAGATTAAATTTCGCCCTGGCACTGATGAAGGCGATTACCAGGTAAAACTGCGCAACCTGCGTCGCTTTCTTGAAGGTGGTGATAAAGCCAAAGTTACGATCCGCTTCCGCGGTCGTGAAATGGCGCACCAAGACATCGGTATCGATCTACTAAACCGCGTTAGAACCGATTTAGAAGATATCGCTACATGCGAGTCATTCCCACGTCGTGTGGAAGGCCGTCAGATGATCATGGTGCTAGCCCCAAATAAGAAGTAGTAACGGTCTAAAGTTTTAAGGAATCTGCACCCTTAAACACCTTGCTGCTAAACATTAACCGGTATGAAGTGACTGCAACACGAAAAATACCGATATTAAACAATGCGGAGTTTTAGCAATGCCTAAAATGAAAACTGTAAGCGGTGCCGCCAAACGTTTTAAGAAAACGGGTTCTGGCCGCTTTAAAAGCAAACAGTCTCACTTACGTCACATTCTGACTAAGAAGAGCTCTAAGCGTAAACGTCACCTTCGTGGCAAAAAACTGGTTCATGACTCTGATACCAAATTGGTTCAGCGCATGTTGCCTTACGTATAAGACTTAGGAGACTGATTAATGGCTAGAGTAAAACGCGGCACTATCGCACGTGCTCGTCACAAAAAAGTCCTCAAGCAGGCAAAAGGTTATTACGGCGCACGTTCACGTGTATATCGCGTAGCGGTACAAGCTGTAACTAAAGCTGGTCAATATGCTTACCGTGACCGTCGTCAGCGCAAGCGTCAATTCCGTCAACTATGGATTGCACGTATTAACGCTGCTGCTCGTCAAAATGGTATGTCTTACAGCCGTTTCATTAACGGTTTGAAGAAAGCGTCTGTTGAAATCGATCGTAAGATCCTTGCCGACATCGCAGTACATGACAAAGCAGCTTTCAGCGCACTAGTCGAAGCGGCTAAAGGCGCATTAGCTTAATTATTAACTAATTAAGTTTAAGTTCTTTCGGAAAAAGGCGAGCAGGATGCTCGCCTTTTTTCGTTTTTGGGGTTTAGACACAAAAAAGCAGAGCCGAAGCTCTGCTTATATTTATCACGTTAGCGTATAGCGTTCTCTCTTATTTCTTCTCTACACGCCCATAGCGGTCTGAAAACCTTACGATGTCATCTTCACCTAGGTAAGCACCAGATTGCACCTCTATAAGCTCCAGAGGAATTTTACCGGGGTTTTCCAAAGCGTGTACTGCACCAATTGGGATATAGACAGATTCGTTTTCTGTTACTAACTGAGTGTTGTCATCAATAGTCACATTGGCACTGCCTGAAACTACAATCCAGTGCTCGGCACGATGATGGTGCATTTGAACAGAGAGTTTCTCACCTGGTTTTACCGTAATACGTTTAACTTGGAAGCGTGCGCCGCTGTCAATTGAGTCGTAGCTACCCCAAGGACGGAAAACTTCACGATGGAATTCAAATTCAGGGCGCTTTTCGGCTTTTAATTTATTAACAACGTTCTTAATGCTCTGTGCATCGTCTTTGTGCGCGACCATTACGGCGTCTTTCGTTTCAACGACTATCACGTCTTCTAAACCAATTACCGAAACTAAGCGTTGCTCTGCGTTTACATAACTATTTTTAGTATTTTCTAAAATAGTATCGCCTACACAAACGTTTCCATTCTCATCTTTATCAGCCGTCTCCCAAAGTGATGTCCAGCTGCCTACATCGCTCCATCCTGCATCTAGGGGCACCATCGCAGCACTGTCAGTTTTCTCCATAACAGCGTAGTCGATTGAGTCGTCGGGGCAGGTAGCAAATATTTCAGAATCAACGCGAATAAAGTCTAAATCAGGGGCTTCACTCTCAATGGCCCGACGACAAATCTCTAGCATCTCAGGGTGGAACTTACCTAACTCTTCAATATAACGGCTCGCTTTAAACATAAACATGCCGCTATTCCAGAAAAAATCACCGGACTCAACATACTGTTTTGCAGTTTCAAGTTCTGGCTTCTCAACGAAGTCAGCAACCTCAAACCCAACATTAAGTACATTTCCAGCCTTGATGTAACCATAGCCCGTATGCGGTTGGTCTGGAACTATACCGAAAGTTACAAGCTTTCCTTCGTTTGCCAAAGCTTCTGCTTTAGAAATAGCACTATGAAACGCGCTTTGGTCTTTAATCAGGTGATCTGCAGCAAGAACAAGGAGAACGGGGTCTTCACCATTTTTAGTGGCGTGCAGCGCGGCAAGCGCTATAGCTGGTGCTGTGTTACGACCAACAGGCTCTAGCAGTATGCCGCCATGTTTTATGTTCTTTTTACGAAGTTGTTCTGCAACCAAAAAACGGTGGGCATCATTACATATGAATACAGGCTCTTCAGCATCAGTACCGCTTAAGCGAGTGATGGTATCTTGCAGCATTGTGCTGTCTGAAGTTAGCGCTAAAAATTGTTTAGGTAGAGCTGCGCGTGATTTCGGCCAAAGGCGGCTACCCGTGCCGCCAGCTAATACAACAGGTTTCATTATTGCTATCCCTTTCTTATAAATTAAAACTAGTAAGCGTTCTTATTGATAAAACCATTAAATACAGTCATAAACACAATTTTGATATCAAACCACACTGACCACCTATGAATGTAATCTAGGTCGTATTCTACACGCTGAACCATCTTGTTAACTGTTTCAGTTTCGCCACGTAAACCATTAACTTGGGCCCAACCAGTAATGCCCGGTTTAACCTTGTGGCGTAACATGTAACCTGTGATTATCTTGCGATATTGTTCGTTGTGGGCGACCGCGTGTGGTCGAGGGCCTACAATTGACATACGGCCTTGTAGAACGTTGATAAACTGCGGAAGTTCATCCAACGAAGTTCTTCTTAAAAAACCGCCAATTTTTGTTAAACGCGCGTCGTTTTTGGTGGCTTGTTTAACTACTGTGCCGTTGTCTTGGGTAGTCATAGACCGGAATTTGTAAACCGTAATTTGTTTACCGTCTAACCCGTAACGCTTTTGTTTAAAAATTACAGGGCCTTTAGAAGTCAGTTTGACCGCTGCGGCAATACACAGCATTGGTATCGATATCATCATTAATATTAGCGTACTTAAAACAATATCTTCAAAACGCTTTAAAATATCACTGGCACCTTGGAATGGCGTATCGTAAACGCTAAGAGCTTGAACGTTACCCACCGTTTGCCAACGGGCATTCAATAGGTTATACATGAAGAAGTTTGGTACCACATAAACGTTAGCCGTGGTATCACTACATTGCTCCAAAATTGAGCGAATTCTATTCTCTGCGCTCATAGGCAGTGCAATATATATGTAATCAACTTCATTTCGTTTAGCCATTTCTATGGCCTGTTCAATGTTTCCCAATACAGTGTTTTGCATTTCATGAGGAAGTCGACTCGTATCCCTGTCATCAAACAAACCGTTAAAACGAATGCCAAGGTGTTCATTTTGCTGTATCTGAAGAGCAACATTTGCACCTAGGTGCGTTGCGCCAATTACAATTGAGCGCCTAGAGTTCATTCCACTTTTTCTTATGTGAAACAAAAATTTACGCATTACGAAACGCCAAGCAATCAGGCCTACGAACGATGTTGCAAACCAAGCCAAGACCACAAGGGGAGGGGTATTAATGTTTTGAACAAAAAAGTACCCTATCGTTAAGGTGCCCAGAATACTTAGAGCCCACGTTATTGCAGCAGCTCTTAGCATTTCAGGTGTGCGGTGACCGCGCCAAGAGCGATAAAGCTCAACACCTTCAGCGGATATTTGAAAACAAATTACGTTGACGAATAAAAGAATTAGACTAGTGGGGTCGATAGTAGACTCGAAGTAGGCGGCGCACGAGTAATAAAGTAGCGTTACCAACGATAAGTCTATAAGTCGGTAAAGTGTTGAAAAGCCACTCTTATTTCGCACTGCAAGGCCGTCACTGGCATTAGAATCAACAGGGTGTGATTTTAGAACTTTATTAGATTCTGCTTGATTGTCCATTGAAAAAGTCTCTAAATCGATAAGGTAAAAGGTATTAAATTGCTTACTTTAATTTCGACAATTCTAGCTACAAACGACATCTAACAGTTACAAACTAATAACTAGTATAGTGTCTTTAGCAAAGAATGTGCCTACAAAAGAAAAATAATTGCCTACATATAGTCGGATTAGTAAAGAAATGATGTCTCTGATAACGACACAAGCCCATGACTCTATGGTTAAGCAATAGTATATAGTACCTCTGTTGTAATTTTATTACAAAATAAGCTTTATGGTTTTTTGAATGTTGGTATCATTATCACTACTTCAAAGTACTGTGAAACTCGGTATTAAAAATAAAGTTGAAACAATTTGATGCTAGCGTGTTTTTTTATGGCATGAATCTAGCTATATCCAGATTGAAGCTAAATCAACAAGATAGAAGTTAAACTTCTTTCTTACATCGAATATTATATTAAGCGTTTTAGCGAAAAACATATTGTCGCCCATATACCGATAGCAGGGAGAAGTGCTCTATGGAGCCTTATTGGGCTTGAACAATGTCTATAAAAAATTTAATTAAATCTAAGCTATTTTGAACAGTAAAGTGAAAGTAGGGAAAGGAAATGAAACATCAGAACAAGCTATTGCTATCGATGGTTGCTATTTGCGTTGCCAATTCTGTAGCAGCTCAACAACAAGGAAGGATTGAAGCAGGGCAGTTTGACATTATACCTTCTCTTAATACTTCCATGAGCTACGTAGACAATGTTGCTCGCGCAAGAGACGGGCAAACGAAAATATATAGCTGGCGTTCGATTTTATCACCTGAAATTATTGCGGCAACAGAGGTTGACGGAAACCCGGTGCAAATTGGTTATAGATTAGAGCGCGGTACTTACTTTTCAAGTGCCTCAGATGACTATACTGATCATTTCGTAGAAGCACTTACCGATTATGAGCTAAACAGTCGTCATGCTGTCAATGCAGCTTTAAGATACGAAGACGGGCATGAGGACCGAGGTACGGGGTTTTCATTAGGTGGCGGGAGTGACTTAACTTCACCTGACACTTATAAAAGCTTGTTCTACGGGGCCGAGTACATATACGGAAGCTTAAGTTCAGCTGGTGAAGTGGTGTTTAAAGCAGACAGAACCACTCTAGATTATGATCGTAGTGAATTTGCGTACCTTATTAGAGACAGAGCAATAAACAGAGTTGGAGCAGAGTTCAATTATCAAATTGCCCCTTCTACTGAATTAGTCTTCGATTACAATCGTTCATTTATACGTTACGATAATAACTTGCTTGAAAATTCTTTAGAAAGCAATGAGAATCGCCTTTTGGTTGGTATTGCTTGGGAAAATACGGCAGCAACTTCTGGTTATGCGAAAATCGGGTATAAAGAAAAAGACTTCGCAGCAAGCAACCGTGATAATTTTTATGGAACCGATTGGGAAGTAGGTATCGAGTGGCAACCACTCACTTACTCAACTGTAAATTTTACTACTTCCGCAGATACGAACGAGACCAATGGTGAAGGTAGTTTAATTCGTGGCAGAAACTATAGCCTATCTTGGACGCACCAATGGCTTGAACGTTTAAGTAGTAGCCTACGGTACATAAGAGAGAATGATGAGTATATCGTGGACGATGAAGAGTTTTCTAATAGAGACGATAAATTGAATATATACGCGGCGGCATTGAATTACAAAGCTAGAAGGTGGCTAAGTTTTTCACTTTTCTATAGGTTACAGGACAGAGATAGTAATAGAGAAACAATAAAATTTGATCAAAGTACGATCGGGGTATCAGCTGAGGTTACATTGTGATAAGCAATATAAAAAAGATATTTTTTCTTACTCTAGCCATATTTTGGAGTGTTTGTGCTTGGGCTCAAGAAGGGAACTTGAGTATGAGTCAATATCAGCTTGGCTCAGGCGACAGAATAAATATTAGCGTTTTCGGGCAAGATGATCTTTCGATGGAAATTCGCTTGCCTGATGTTGGCACTATTAACTATCCATTCCTTGGGGAACTAAAGCTAGTTGGTATGACCGCTGCTGAAGTTGAAAGCCTTATCTATGAAGGCTTATTAGGGGACTATTTAGTAAACCCGTCCGTTTCCGTTTCAATAGTTGAATATCGCCCATTCTTTATAGATGGTGAAGTAAAGCGCCCCGGCGGCTATCCATACCAGCCTGGTCTATCTGTTAACAAAGCTGCTGCACTCGCAGGTGGTTATACAGAGCGTGCCAATAGAGATAAAATAACGATAGTACGCGAGACCGATGGACAACAGTTTGAATTTAGTGTTTCGGTTACTGATATGATCCAACCAGGTGATATCGTAACGGTAAACCAGCGTTTCTTTTAGAATATAACTATTTTGTGAGCTAACTTAATGGCAGTAAAAATTACGGAAGATACAGATAATAACGAGCTCATTGACTTAGGGCACTACCTGGGAATTATTAAACGGTACAGCTTAAGAATATTACTGTTGGCTATCGCTTTTACAGTGTTAGTCGCTATTTTGGTAATGAAGATGACGCCCCTCTACACATCTTCTACAACTCTGTTAATAGAAGCTGAAAAAGCCAACGTAGTATCTATTGAAGAAGTATACGGGATAGATACTAAAAGCAAAGACTATATGGCAACGCAGTTTGAAGTGTTGAAGTCGCGTCAAATTGCTGAAAAAACGGTCGAAAGTCTGTCCCTTTATGACAACGCTGATTTTATGCCCGAGGAAAACGAAACATCTTTCGTTTCCGATTTAGCCGAAATGTTTCCATTTCTACCTCAAAAAGAAAAAGTAGAACTAACTGAAGAGCAAAAAGTTGCAAAATTAAAGCGTAAGGCCACGCACCTACTTATGAGTGCTACAGATGTATCTTTAATGAAAGGTACTCAGTTGGTCAGAATATCTGTAACTACTGAAAAGCCTACCTTATCTGCGCTTATTGCAAACACTATTGCAGAAGTTTATATCGAAAACTACCTTCAAGCTAAACTAGATATGACAGCTAAGGCTACATCATTTCTTACTGACAGTATTGATGGTTTGAAAACTAAGTTAGATGTTGCTGAGCGCAATCTTGTAAGGTTTTATGAAACTAATCAGGTTGTGAATATTGATGGTGTAGTCGGTCTTGCGTCAGACGAACTAGAAAGGCTCAATATTCAGCTTTCTGAAGCGGAAGTAGAGCTTAAGTTAAACAGTGTTATTTTTAACCAAATCAAAGATAGTAAAGCTATTGAAGATGTGGCCAGAATACCTGAAGTCTTGAATCACCCTGCTGTAAGGGACGTTAGAAGAGACGAAGGTAAAGCATTAACAAGAGTTAGTGAGTTAAGTAAGGTCTATGGTCCGAAGCATCCTAAAATGATAGCGGCCAATGCTGAATTGACAGCAATTAGAGATACGCTAAATACCCAAATTACGGATTTAATAAGCAGTATCACGACTCAGTATGAATCTTCGAAACAAAAAGTGGCTCAACTTCAGAAAGAAGTCGAAACGTCTAAAGCTGCGTTCAGGTCACTGGCTGAACTGGATAATAAACGCAAGGCTCTAGAGCGAGAAGTAGATATTAACCAGCAGCTTTACGATTCATTTTTTACTAGATTGAAAGAAACAGACGAGCTTGGTGGCTTAGAATCGGCCAACGCGCGTGTTCTCGACACTGCGCTACCTAGCTATACGCCTTCTAAACCCAATAAAAAGCTATTTATTGCTGCTGCTTTTGTGCTGAGTTTAAGTTTTGGTATCGCGCTTGCCATTGTTATGGAAACGCTTAATAGTGGTATCCGTTCTGTAGATGATGTAGAGAAGAAGTTAGGGCAGCGTATGCTTGGGTTAATCCCTTGGCTTGCCCATAAGAAAAAGACGGATTTACCTATTCGTACGTTTTTCGATGGTAAGAAACATCAATTTGCCGAAGCGGTTAGAACATTGCGAACAAGCCTTTCTCTATTGAACATTGAAAAAGAAAACCAAGCAATTCTGGTTACGTCAAGTGTTCCCAAAGAGGGTAAGACCACAGTATCTATTAACTTAGCTTTTGCTTTGGGGCAGCTAGATAAGACTATCTTAATTGATGCTGATTTACGTCGCCCGAGTATAGGTAAACAATTTAATATTCCTAGCTATCAACCTGGTGTAGCGAATCTAGTATTGAAATCGCATAGTTTTAAGGAGTGTTTGGTTCGAGATGAAGATTCAAATATTGATATCCTCTCAGCAGGGACTATACCTTCAAACCCGCAGGAGCTATTAGCAGACAAAGGGTTTGAAGAGCTTATTAGCAAGCTTAAGTCTGAGTATAAATATGTGGTTGTAGATACGGCACCTACGCAGGCAGTGAGCGATTCTATGATCGTAGCAAACTCCTGTGACTCGGTTATCTACGTTGTCAGGGCTGACAGTACAAGTGACAAGGTAATCAATAATGGCTTATCTAGATTCCTGCAAGTGGGCCACCGTCTTGATGGAGTGGTACTGAATCAAGTAAACTTGCGCAAATCAGATGTAGCACAAAGGTACGCAGGCTTTTATGACCAATACGGATATACCAGTCAGAAAAGCAGCTAAGAAAATTATTGATAGATCTTCATAGTCATATACTTCCTGGCATCGACGATGGTGCCAGGACTTTAGACATTGCTCTTGAAATGGCTCAGCAGGCTGTAACCTGCGGTGTTAGCCATATGGTATGTACCCCGCACATACATAGAGGCTACTTTGATAATTCTCAAAGCTCAATAGAAGCCGCTTTCAACTCTTTCAAAGAGCACGTTAAACGTGAGTCAATTCCCCTTTCGCTTTCATTTGCAGCTGAAGTTCGTGTGAATGAGTTAATTCCTATATGGTACAAAAAAGGTGAATTACCATTCCTAGGTAAATACGATGGCAAAAATGTATTACTTCTTGAAATGCCACATAGCCATATCCCTCAGGGGCTTGATGTACTGATAAAATGGTTATTGCGCAATAATATTCAACCACTGATTGCGCATCCAGAACGTAATAGAGAATTAATTGCCGAAAATAACAAATTTAATTGGTTGCAAAAGCAAGGGTGTTTGTTTCAAGCAACCGCGGGAGCTTTCGTCGGTCGCTTTGGGGATAAAGTAGAAGAGTTTGCATACCGGTTATTAGAGAAAAGAGCGTTTCATGTAGTAGCGTCAGACACTCACGATTTAGTCAGACGACCCAATGATATGCAAGCAGCTTATGAAGTAATTGCGAGTTATGATTATACGTATGCAAAAAAAGCTTTTGTAGAAACTCCTAGTGTAATAACAGCACTGGAGAAAAAGCATGCAAGTTGACAGTAAGTTCGCGCATTGGAAGGAAAAGCTTAAATGGCATCATGCGGTTACGTTTCTAGTTGCTTCCATAGCTTTATTTAGCTTTTTGGGAAGTGCAAATCAGTTTTTCGTTAGCAATACCTATTATAGCGTTAAAAATAGTTTGGATAGTTGGAGTAGTACTCCTTCTTCAGTTTCTAAAATAGACGTTGAAATAGCTCTTACAAAGATTGAAGAGGTAATTGATAAAGCACCTAACAATGCACTTTATTATCAATTGCAAGGGCAGCTTTTCGAATGGTTACATTTCAGTACGAATTTAGAGAGTGATTTAGAAACTGTAGCTAAAGTGAATAAAGAACCTGATGAACTGCACAGAGCGATGCTAAGCTATAAAAAAAGCTTAAAACTAAGGCCTAATTGGAGTGGGGGCTGGATAGGCTTAGCATCTGTAAAATGGAAGCTTGGAGAGCTAGATAGCCAGTTTTATCAATATTTAGATACCGCGGTTAATGTTGGGCCACAAGACGCTATAGTGCATAGGTTTATAGCAGAATTCGGTATCACAATGTATATTAACAGGTCAGTGCATTACGCTAAAATTTTGAAACGACTAAGACACCACTTAGATTTAGGTATAAAGAACCCATTGAGTAGAAAATCAATTTTGAGGCTTATTGGCGAAAATGATCTTAATGAACACGCGTGCCGTTGGCTTGGACCATCTACGTTTGCTGTAAGTACAGGCTTATTAAACTGTTCACAAAACTAGACGCTGAACTTTTAAGTATTCTCTTTCAACCAATCCCAAAGACCTAAAGAAAACCCTTCAAAAAGATTAATACCCAGCCAGCTTTTTAATATATACAGCAGCACTAAGCCTAGTACTAACGAAACGCACAAAAACAGGGCAATAACCGCTGCCATCACCAGTTTGCCTATGCGGCTTTCTGTACGCGATAGGTCGCGCTTATCTCGGCCTGCCAGTAAAACGAAGTAATATCGGCTTCGCAGTAAACCTATAGTGCCTCTTACATCAACTTTGTGGCTGCCCCATCGCCGGCCGGCAAGAGCTGTGTTTAAGTGAAACAGTTGGTCGTCAGTAAAAGAATTGGCAACATTTTTAGGCATACGTTCCAGCATATGCTGAACGTTAGGCTCTTCTTTTATCGGTCGCTTTATCTTTAATACCACACAAATCCCCTTGTGTTATAAAACCAATGTTGGTTATTTATCTTGCTTTCCCATAGGTATATCGCGGCTTAACGTACCTAGCGCTAACAGTATAATAAATATAGCGGTATTTGCTGGCGCTTGTAGAGGAAAGTCTACCGTACTGTGCAATGCCATCCCTATAACCGCCATGACAGCGGCAAAGGCTGTTCCCCTAGGCAGCGGATGTCTACGGTGTCGCATTGCGCTTAGGGCGCTTTTCGCGCACAGCAAAACGAGCATGGCTATAATGGCAGCGCCTACTATGCCAAATTCAATAGCAAACTGAAGGTATTCGTTGTGAGCATGATCGTAAAAGTGCTGAATAGATTCACTTTGTACCTGAGGGTATACCGTATAAAAGGTGCCACCACCTGTACCTATAATCCCATATTCAGAGAGAAGGGGCAGGGCATCAGTAATAACTTCATCTCTGCTTTCTTGAGTTAAGTTTGTTTGCTCTAAACGTTGCTGAACCTGCTTAAGTCCAAATAGGCTACTAACAATAAGAATGTCGATTACCAACATACTGATAAATAGCACTACATAGCTTTTTTGGCGGGGTTTGAAGTAAATTAAGCCCAGTGTGGCGGTAATAGTCATGGCTATGAAAAAGGCGCTGTTACCCATTCTAGAGCGAGACATAACTAACGCAATAACCATAATAATAATGCCAATACGAAACAGCACTTTATTGCTTAACCAAAAGCGCACTATTCTACGTAATCGCTCTCTAGTGCTAGAACCGCTTCGAACACGCAAACTCGCTATCATATAGCCAATGGCAGCGCTTAAACATAGCAAAAGAAAGTTAGCGTAGTGATTCTTATACACAAAACTTCCCGTGGCAATATGCGAAACAGGCAACTTAAACACCAAGCTATACTGCAAACCAGACAATACTTCTAAAGAACCATATATAGCCTGAAACACGCCTGCAGCACTTATCACTATCAATATATATCGAAGTCGCTTGCCTGTATTAACCAAAGTCAGCGTTATAAAAAATAAGAAACAATAGGCGAGTGATTTAAAGAATATAACGTCGCTTTGGCCCACAGCGAAGCTAAGAGGTAGCCATAGCGAACTTATACTTTCCATGCCCTGAATATTTTCATTAAGTAGAAAATTAACGCGTTCGGGGCGTAGGGTTTCTACCAAAGAAAAAGGCAGAGGGACTATATTGATAAGCTGCCAGGTTAAAAATACTAACCATACAATTACCAGCAGTTTGTATTGTGCGTATAGCTTTGAAAGTAGAGATTTGTGTGTAAGTAATAAAATGCCGCCAAGAAAGAAAACCGACATTTGCATTAGTGCCCACGCCCACGGACGGTTGGCACCTAGTGATAAAGGTAACCAAAATAAGGTAAACAAAAGAAAACCGAAAAGAAACTTTTCGGTTTTGTGAGTATTGAAAGTAGGCACTTACAACGTACTAGCTTAACAGTCTAATGAGAGGACTCTTTTAGTTAGCTGAGATAGTGGTATCGCCACCGCCAGCACCAGCAGCACCAGTACCTACACCTAGCGGAGAGAACGTATTTCCAGTCGCGCCTGCAGCAGTTGCAGTTAAGGTACTAGGATCTACGCCCGCATTGATAACCGCTAATAGCGCATCTTCTTCGCTAATAACCTGCATTTGAAGGGCAATATTGTAAATTTCGTTAGCGTCTTCTGGGAACATCAGAATAGCGATAGTAACAACCTGCGAAGCTTGTTCAGGCAACGCTGTAAAACCTGCTATAGCAAGTTCAAAGCCAGTGGCGTTATCATTCAAAAGGCCCACTAATGATTCGAAAGTATTTTGATTTTCACCTAAATAAGCCATAGCCGATGCATCAAAAAATAGTGCTTCATTAAGTACGGTCTGGCTTACTTCACTAGCGGCTTGCTCAACCGCGGCACCTTCTTCAATTTCAGTAACCAAAAGGTTTCTAACTTGTAGGCCTGGTACGCTACCTTCTTGTGCAAAAGAAACTGTCGAAAAAGCGATTAAAGCGCTTAAAAGCACAGATAAAAAAACGTTGCTACGCATAACTTATCCTTAGATTAAAAACGTCGGGTTAGCTTCTGGCTAACGCCATATGGCCATATTGTACAACAAGTGAACGTACAAGATCTCGCTTTTGTTGTACTTCTATTCATTTATGCTCATTTTACGCGTGTATTAATACTGCCACAGCGAAGGTTTCGCGAAATAAAACCCTTGCTGATATGAAACATCTAACTTTGATAAAGCGACATATTCCGCTTCATTCTCAACAAGTTCTGCAATAATATTAATACTTAATCCGCGAGCGATACTCAATAAACTACTTACAAACAGCTGACTGTCTTTGTCTGAGTGAATATCTTTCGTAAGTTTGCCGGAAATTTTTACAAAATGAGGCTGAATAGCCCTCAACCCGACTAACGATGCAAGATTGTCTCCAAAATGTTCAATGGTAATCTTGCAGCCTAAATTAACCAGCGACTTGCAAAACGATACTGCATCGTTCTTGTGGTGTATTAATGCAGAATCGTCTAATTCAAAGATCAAACAAGTGCATAACGCTTCATTTTGGTTCAGTAAACCTAATAACCACTGTCTAAACGAAGCATTGGCTAGCGACGCGTTCGCAATGTTAATAGCTACGTTACGTTTATCTTTTGCTAGCTTATTAAGCACTAGGCTTACCACCAACTTATCTACCTCAGGAATTAAGTTTAAGCGCTCTGACGCCGGAATTAATTGAGACATTGGTATAGGGTTGCCAGTGTCTTTATCTTTAAATCGCGCAAACGCCTCATAGTAAGCGGGCGTATTTTGGTCAACGTTCATTACAGGCTGAATAAGTATATCGGCATACTGCTGGTGTAATATCTGGTTTAAACGCTCTTTCCACGCCGTATTGCTGTGAATATGAGAAAGCTCAGAAGCAAATTGCCAGCCGTTGGGTTGCTTTGTGGCAGCCATAAGCGCGCTATCAGCATTTTCCATAATTTCAGAAAAAGATTGCTGGTCATTGAATTGCGCTGCACCTATCCATACCGCTTTACTGCCATCTTTAAGCGGGTTGTAGTGAGACAAAGTGGTATTAAGTACCTGCAGGTGCGCTTCGCACTCTTTTTTTGTCATAGCCTCTGTCACCAAAACAAAATCAGCGCCCGATACCCTAAACAAAAAAGATGTTTCTTGAATGCTAGATGAGAAGTTTTTAAGCTCTTCAGCCACACCAGTAACATAGTTATCGCCATCTTGTGCACCTAACGTAATGTTAATAGCGTTTAGTTGTGCAAGACGTATTAAAATTACATAGCCTTCATCCGACGTAGCGGTTTTACTTAGTAACGCATTCATATGGCGGGTGAAAGCGTTCCTATTTTGTACGCCAGTAAGGCTATCTTCAAAAGCTTGAATTCTGAACTGCTCGGCCTTTTGGGTTAACTCTTTAAACATTACCTCGACAGACGAAGAGAGCCTGTTTACCGCCTGAGTTATAAAAGAAAGTTCTTTCGTAAAAGGCTTGTAGTTAATGTGAGAAAACTTTTGGTTTTGTATATCGTCAATTTTGTTCACTACAATGCGAAGGGGTTTTGTAATTGCAGTAATAATAAAAAGCAGGGCAATATAGGCAAACACGAAGGCAGCGAAAAACATAAATGCGCTTTGTTTAACGCTTTCCCATAATGTTTCATTGGCAAGGCCTGGGTGACTTTGAACCGCGAGTTCGCCCGCCATCGTCCAACCATCATTTAGTTCTGTTTTTTCAACAGGGGGAGCAACTTCTACAATATCAGTAAACCAGGTAGGAACCGTATCGACAGTATCTGGGTTACGTCTTTCAATCAGTAGGTTCCCCTCCATGTCAGTAATGGTAATGTACTGATAGAACCCCCTGTCGAAAATAGCATTTACCATGGTCTCGGCTACAATCAGGCCGTTAGCGTCACCCAAATAGGGCGTAATAGAAAGTCCTAATGAAGTTGCGGTATCTTGCGCGTGGGTAGCAAGCTGCTCGTTTACATATTCTCTGGTTAGCTTAACGTTTATTATGAAAGAACCAGCAAAAACCAGTATCAAAAAAACAAGCAAGCTTGTACTTAATTGGGTAGATAGTCTCATTATTCTTCTTTATCTCCGTACATAACGCGGTCTAGCCGCTCTACCATATCGTCCCACATCTTCATCGGGCCGCTTCCCCTCAGCTTACGGCCCGTTCCCATAGCTTTTGCGGCCCACAAGCCGTTACCATTAAAGCTATAAATGGGTGACAAATCTCTTCTTTTATTAGCAGGCAATATACGCCTATTTATATTATCCAAAACAAGTGGAATAGAGGTTGGGGTTTCATAATACGCCAAAACCATGTGGGGTTGGCGTAATTCTAAGGCGGTTACATACATTAATCGCAACTGTTGTTCAGGAATGCCAAGTTCAATTAAAGAGAAGTATTTGGCAATAGTGTAGTCTTCACAGTCTCCAGCACCCGTGGAAATGAACTCTATTGGCGTTGCCCAATAATCTTTTTGTTGCCAGTGAACAAGGTCGTCGACAAAATCAAATCGATTGAAAAAGCGGTTTATCTGGTAAAGCTTTTCGTCTAGGTCTTCGCTTTGTAACTCAGCAACCAATTGTCGCCATTTAGCAACGTTTTCGCTAGCCTCAGTGCCATAAACTGAACCAATACGGGCATAAACTTGCGGTGTGAAAACGGTTTTTTGTTGGGCGATAAGGGCAGTCATGAAAAACGAAACCACGAAAAACGAACAAAAAGTATATCGCGAAGCGATTAACAGCCTTATCGTGGAACAAACTATACCTAACTTAGAAATGTGTTCTTTATTGTGCAATTTGGGTCAACAATGTGCAGTGGAAATGTAGCCTTACTAACTATTTACCAAAGTTAGTAATATTGAAGTCATATTTTTATTCTAGATTATCGCTACTACCTAGTAATTACTAATATATTTCATTGAGAAAGCAAAACTTGCGAAAAACGGCTTAGATTAAAAGTGACAAATAACAAAATTGACATAAGAACACTCAGAACGGCCTAATTGTTGCAATTATTTTTGCATTAACAGTAACAAAGCGTTATTTTGCCCGCCTCACAACGGAATCTGCCTTTCAGGTTATAATGGAATGATATAAACCAGTGTTAAATTATGATTATCCGTAAAAGTCCACTTTATTTGTTCTCTCCGCTAATATACTTGTTGCTACTTACAAGAGCATCTTTGGACCCGATACTCCGTCTAACAGAATTCGGAGGTATAAGTGTCGGGGCATTACTGAACTTGTCGATCGTTGTTTTATTCTTTGGTGGTTTAATTCAGTCGCGAGGAACCATATCTTCGAGCGTATTTAAACTGTGGTCGGGCTTCATTGTAGTAGGTTTATTTTCAATTGTTTTTTCACCAACTCCTATTGCTTCCTTTCGAGCGTTTGTTTCAGTATTGACTTACTTTTCAATTTTTTCATTTGCTTATAGCTTTGTACGATCGAGAGAAGACGTAGAGTCAATAATGAAGCTAATAATTTATTCAAGCTTCATTCCCTTCAGTGTTTCAGCGATTCAATTTGTATCTCCAGAATTGAGCACAACAAGAGATGGTTTCAGGCTTCATGGTAGCTTCATGCACCCTAACATCTACGCGTTTTACTTAGTTTTAGTCAGCGCTGTGTGCTTTTACTGCATCAAATCAGAAAAAGTGTTTTTTTCTAAACGTTTCATCCGCCTTTGTTACCTACTAATACCATTAAGTGCGGTGTGTCTCATTGCAACTCAAACCAGGAGTGCATGGATTGCATTCTTTACCGTATTTTTCGTTTATGGACTTTTGTATGAACGCAAATATTTATTGGTTATGTGTGTATTAGCAGTATTGGCCTTATTCTTGCCTTTCGTTCAAGATCGCTTAGCTGATTTAGCGTCGGATTCGCAAATTACAGAAGACGGCGGAGAAGCGTTAAACTCTTACGCCTGGCGACAGGTAGTTTGGGTATCGTCCTGGGAGTTCATTCAAAACAAATTATTTTTTGGGCATGGCTATAACACTTTTTCTTACTACTTTTTAGATTTTTTTCCTCTGGAGGGTGAACAGCAGTTCGATGCTCACAATGCCTATGTTCAGATAGCCTTTGATATGGGCTTTTTAGGGCTGTTATCTTTCTTAATTTTGCTTATCGGTATTTGGTTAAAGTATTTAAAACAGTTTTCTTTAGATCCTAGGGGCAATAGTGTTTATGTGGCAATAGTGACTTCATTCATGCTGGTTTGCTATTCCGATAACATGTTGTTTTATCTTTCTTACTGTTGGTATTTTTGGCTTTTAATTGGTTGCGGCTGCGCATTTTTGCAGTTATTAGAAAAGGAAAAACATGCAAAACGAGTCTAGTTTTAGAAACTTCAAAAGTGATCTGGCTCAGGCTGGTGGGTTTAGAGCTTTCTTAAGAGAGCAATCGATATATCCTATTGCATGGTATAGGTTTGGCAGATTTTTAATGTCCATAAAAAACCGGAAAATTAGGCGCCTCGTCATGACACCATATTATTTTATTTTCCGTTTCGTCGAATTAATTTTCGGTATCAGCCTCCCGCCTGAGGCACAGATAGGGGGCGGGCTGAGAATATGGCATTTCGGACAAATCTTTGTTAATTCAGGAACAATTATCGGCGAGGGCTGTACATTGAGACAAAATGTTACTATCGGCAGTAAAGTGGCTGATGGAGCAGCCCCTGTGATCGGAAATAACGTGGATATTGGTGCAGGAGCGATGATAATTGGAGAAATTAATATAGGCGATAACTGTAGAATCGGCGCCATGTCACTCATTAATAAAAATGTTCCGTGTAATACCATTGCATACGGAATCCCGATGGAGATTAAGAGCAGGGAACAAAAATGAAAGTAGCATATTTAGTTAATCAATACCCAAAGGTCAGCCACACATTCATCCGCAGAGAGATTAAAGCTGTTGAAAAATGTGGGATAGAAGTCACGAGGTTATCACTGCGAAGTGAAAATTTCGAAGGCCTCGGTCAAGAAGACAAGGAAGAGTATAGATTAACTACATTTATACTAAATGAGTCCAAAATTCGTTTGCTGAAAACTTTTTTTGTATGGCTATTAACTAGCCCGAAAGATGCATTGAAATTGATATTACTTATATTATCAATGAATAAAAAATCGAGTAAAAGTTTTTATAAACACATCGTTTGTGCTATCGAAGCAAGTTTTGTAGCAAAAGTTTGTGAAAAAGGTGGATGTAAGCACATCCACGCTCATTTTGGCACTAACTCTGCTGAAGTAGCAATGTATGCTTCGTTAATGTCGAAGATTTCTTACAGTCTCACTATCCATGGGCCAGAAGAGTATGACTATCCAGAAGATCTGAATTTGAGAGAAAAGGTAAAGAGAAGTAAGTTTATAGCAACTGTCAGTAATTTTGGTAGGTCGCAACTATTTAGGTGGATTGATAAAAAAGACTGGGACAAAGTTAAAGTCATACGCTGTGGCTTGGAACCTTCCTATTTTCAGAGTATTGAGCGAAATACTGCTGCTGATGAAAACGTTTTTTTGTGTACGGGTCGACTTTGTGAACAGAAAGGCCAGCTCTTACTACTTAAATCATTTAAATAGCACCTGAAAGAAGGGCATAATTCTCGTTTAATCTTAGCGGGGGATGGGGAACTTCGAAATGAAATTGAAACCCTTATTAAGAAGTTAGAATTAGAAGAGCGTGTAACTATAACAGGTTGGATAAGCCCTGCAGAAGTTGAGAATCTTTTGAAGCAGTGTTCAGTTATGGTTTTACCGAGTTTCGCAGAAGGGTTACCAGTCGCCATTATGGAGGCAATGGCAAAAGGAAGGCCAGTAATCAGTACATATATAGCAGGCATTCCAGAGTTAGTTAAACACCGTAAAACAGGCTTATTGACGGTACCAGGGTCCATTGAAGACTTAACACAAAACTTGAACCTAAGTGTTTCTTTAAGTTGTGAAGAATTAAAAAGCATTATCCAAAATGCTCACGTAGAAGTCAGAAAGGCGCATAACGTTGAATTAGAAGCTGATAAGTTAGCTAAACTATTTGAGCAGTAATTATGATATTGTTAATTAGTCTATTGTTTTGTATTCCTTCGTTACTCTTTATTACCGTTTTAGTTTTAGGCTTAAGTGCAAAAAGAAAAGAAAAAATCGATATTATAAACCACAAGCCGTGTGCAATTTTAATTCCTGCTCACAACGAAACAGAAGTTATCGAGGCAACACTCAAACATCTAATTGGTATAATAGGTAAAAACGATGAAATTTTTGTCGTTGCTGATAACTGTACTGACGATACGGCCAAAAAGGCTAGAAATACGGGTGTTAATGTATTTGAAAGGTTTGACGACCAAAATAGAGGTAAAGGATTTGCCTTAGATTTTGGTTCAAAGTTAATAACTAGTAATTATGATTTTGAGACGGTAGTTGTTTTTGACGCAGACTGTCTGTTTAAACCTGATTCGTACTCAAAGTTAGTAAGTAAAAGTCAAACAGCTAATTCTGTCGTTCAAAGCCAATATTTAATGTTGTCACCAAATGATGAAAGAATTGATTTGAAGATAAGTGAGTTTACTTGGGCTGTTAAAAATGATCTGCGCGCGAGGGGAATGAAGACACTTGGGTTAGGGTGCCACATTCAGGGTTCAGGATTTGCTTTTCCTACAAGCATGCTAAGAGATATTTCTTTAGCATCCTCTAGTATCGTGGAAGATTTGGAGTTAGGGCTTAACTTAGCATTAAAAGGGCAACCAGCAATATATTTTGATGAAGCTAAGGTCTTCAGCTATTTCCCTGAAAATAAAGAAGGCGCAGCGTCTCAAAGGAAAAGATGGGAGCACGGACACTTGGGGATGATAAAGATGTTTCCAAAGTATGCATACAAGGCAATTAAAAACTTTGACTTAAAAACATTTGCACTTCTCGTGGATGCTGCAATACCACCGACTATCCTTTGGATACTCATACTGTCAACATTATCAATGTTCGCCCTATTATTAAATATTTATATCGAAAATAGCTTTCTAATTTTTATTCCCGCTTGTTTTCTAATCACCACAGTTTTATTAATTTTTACTTGGTTCACATATGGAAAAAGTATTACATCATCGATTAAGTTTAATGACGTCGTTGATTTTCTATCTTCAAAACTAACCGTTTATAACTCTTTTTTTAAAAAACCAGAAACGGAATGGGTTAAGACTAAAAGAGATGTCAAGAACGAGTTGAGCCATGGAGAAAAAAATGACAAAAGTTAAAACAGGTTTTTTCGAATTTAATGACATTACATGTTCAGAAGCAATCGAAACTATCGATAAAATGTCTGCAGAAAAAACTCAATTTCACAATGTTATTACTCCTAATGTTGATCATTTAAGCAGGCTAGTAAATCTTGATAAAAAAGATTTACTGTGGGAAATCTATGGAAATTCTTCATTGATGCTATGTGATAGTAAGATATTACAAGTTCTTATGGATAAAAAGGGTAAAAAGATAAACAACGTTGTTCCTGGAAGCACTTTGACGCAAGAGTTGTTTGACGGAGATGTTTTAAATGGCAAAAATGTTCTTGTTATTGGAAGCGAAAATGATGTCTTTGATAAACTCAAAAGCAAATACCCACAAATTAACCTCGCTCATATTAACCCTAGTATGGGATTTATTAATAGACCGTTAGAAGTCGAAAAAATAGTTCACGATACTAAAGAGTTAAAACCAGACTTTGTCTTCCTTGCGGTTGGCTCTCCACGACAGGAAATATTAAGTTGGCACTTATCAAGAGAACTTAATTCTGGTGTTTCATTATGTATTGGAGCTTCAATTTTATTCTTAGTCGGTGAAGAAAAAAGAGCACCTAAAATCTTTCAAAATTTAAGGTTAGAATGGTTCTATCGAATGGTAACTCAAAAGCGCTTGGTAAAGAGGTATTTTCTAAATTTTTTAGCTCTACCTAAAATATACCGGTTTATTTGAATAATTCTGCTCTCTTTCTTTCTGAGATAGTAATTAAAAGTGCGTTCTATTTTAAATTTATAAATTATTGGATAATACGACTATATATTGGGATTTTTAATGAATAATATATTAGAGCAGGGTAGCCCAAAAATCTCAGTTCTTCTTCCCGTTTACAACGGGGAGAAATACCTAAGAGAATCTTTGAAAAGCATTTTAAATCAGACATTTAATGATTTTGAGCTAATAGTAATTGACGATGGTTCAAAAGATAGTAGTTTAGAGATTATAAAAAGTTTCGAAGACAAAAGAATCCGTCTAATAAAAAATCAAGAAAATTTGGGTTTAATCGCGACCCTAAATAAAGGTTTAGAACTGGCTCGTGGTGATTTTATAGCTCGTGTCGACTCTGACGACATTTGTTTACCTGAACGCTTTGAGCAACAAAGTTGCTATTTAGACAATAATCCCGACGTAGGTGTTATTGGCAGTTATTCACAGTTAATTGATGAAAACGGTCAGAATTTAGGTATCTATAAAGTACCTGAGGCACATGATGATATCGTTATGGGTATGGTTTTTACAAACCAAATTATTCACCCCTCGGTACTGATGAGAAAAAGTCTACTCACAGACTATTTCCCAGATGTTTATGATGGTAAATATTTGCATTGCGAAGATTACGCGTTATGGGTATCTCTTGCTAAAAAGACGAAGCTAGCAAATCTGTCTATACCACTCTTAAAATATAGGGTTCATGCAGAGAGTATTTCTCAAATCAACTCACTTGAACAGTTTAAGACAAGCGAGCAATTAAAGTCAGAGCTTTCTGCGTTTCTGAATGTAAATCCTAACGTTAGTTTGATATCGAGATTAATTTCTCGAGAATATAGAAAATCTGTAGATTTTGCAGAGTACTATGAGCATGTATTTTCAAATCTGAATGATAAATTTTTTACTTCTGACTTTATATCTAAGATTTTTTGGGAAACGGCGTTGCGTGCAAGAATTAGCGGTGAGAAAAGCTTCTTAATATACATGCGTTCGCCTTATAATAAAAACTTATTTAAGATTATGGTTCTTGTATTTAGTCCATTAATAGCACGACTTCCGAGTTCTTTTTTTAAGAAAAGAATGCGTATCTTTAACGAACAATAAATGAAAAGAGAGTTCTATGCACCTGGTAACTGTATACGTAACAACAAAAAATAGACTCACTTTTTTGAGACGCTGTCTCGATTCACTGTTTAAACAAACTTATTCTAATATTGAAATAATAGTCGTAGATGATGGTTCTAATGACGGTACGCATGAGTATTTAAAAGAATTAGAGGATGATAAAAAATTAATAGCGATCCTCAATAAAAAATCTTTAGGTGCTTGTGCAGCAAGAAACCTAGCAATTGAACGTAGTAAAGGTCTATATATTACAGGAATTGATGATGATGATTATATGGAGCCTTGGAGAGTAAAAAGCTTTTTAGATTATATGAGTGCCTTAGAGGAACAATCAGAACCAGTGTTAGGTTTATTTGATGATACTGTGCTCGAATTTGAAAATAGAAGAGAGACTTTAGTAAGACATGATTCAGTTACTTACTCGGATTTACGCAAAGAAAATCTAATAGGTAACCAAATATTTGTAGCGGCCGAGAAACTAAAAGTAGAAAGCTTTGATCCAGATATGCCGGCACTTCAGGATTGGGATACTTGGTTGAGACTCGCGAAAAAATTCGAAGGAAAATACTTTAATATTCATCAAGGCTCCTACATCCAAGATGTTGGACACGATGCAGGCCGTATAACTCTCAAACGCAAAAGTGTATTAGAGGATGCCTTCTCGAAGCTTTTTTATAAACTTGGCGAGATCACTTTGCAAGAAAGGGTAAGTCTTATTATTACTAAATATAACTACCCTCAAATGAAATTAGGCTTTTCAGATATTTACTACCTTTTGATTACTGGTCATTGTCGGAAAGGTCTAAGTGCCATTAAAAAAAGATTCGTAAATTGAATTTACTATAACCAGATATGCTTTTTAATATACATCTATTCTTTTTAAGAAAATCTATATTTCTGTTAATTTACCGTTAAGTGAATTTTGTGATCATCAAAAATAGTTTTGTGAGTTGTTAATTGTGGCTTTTATTTTAAATTTTTCAAAAAATATAAACAGTTAGGATGTACATGATTATTAGGAAGGATTTGAAATTGTTCTCACAAGTAGTTGAAGGTTATATGTTAAGCATTATTTTGAGAGTATTATGAGTTACGCAAAAAAAACAATGCTTAGTTCTGCTTGGGGAGTGGGTTTAGGCTTGGTGGGTCAGGTTTGTTCTCTGATAGTGTTTGTTATTCTATCTAGGCATTTATCTGTACAAGAATTTGGATTGGTTGCACTTTGTTTTTTAGTAACTGAAATGCTGGTTTCTCTGAGTAATTTTGGTATCAACCAATTGCTAATTCAACGTCCTTATTGGAGTGATAGATTTGCGTCTTCATGTTTCAAAGTCGTAGCGTCTGTTTCGTTACTTTTCTCTGTTCTTATGGTTCTAGTGGCAGCTCCTCTCGCAGAGCATTTTTTTCTCGAAGGTAGCTTTTCGTTACTCAGCTTGCTGTCTTTAGTACCTTTAGTTTCATCAGCCTCTATTGTCAGCGTCGCTAAATTGTTAAGAAATTTTGATAATAGAACAGTGACGTTAGTTAACTCAACAATCACGATATCTAGTAGTATATTAACGGTAGTATTGGTGTTCCTAGATTTTGGCGTTTTATCTGTTGTAATTGGTCGTCTTTTTCAATGTATTGTCGCAAGCTGTACTTTTCAATTTATTAGCCCTTTCATTCCTAACCATAAATATAAAAAGTTTCATAGCAAAAGAATTCTCGCATTCGGCATACCTGTTTTCTGTCAAATTTTTCTAACTTTCATATCATCACGTGTTGTGAACTTCGTAAGCCTTTTTATGCTCGGTTCTACAGCTTTTGCCTTCGTTTCAGTTGCTCAAAGAGCAATAAGGTTAGCTACTGAAGTAACGGTAACTCCTCTAAACGGTATACTTTTGCAATCTTTTTCGAGGGTTAAACACGATGCCAGTCTCGAAAGTAGTTATATACGTGTGGTAAAAGTTGCATCATTTATTATCTTTCCAATGTTCATGGGCCTATCGTCGTTAAGTTCACAAGTTATCCAAATTCTATTCGGTGATAAATGGCTAGAAAGCGCTCATCTTTTGTCGATTCTTTGTTATACCGTTGTTGTTAGCCTTCCGATTTGGTTTTTACCTACAGTCCTTGTTGCAAAAGGTCTAACACGAACTGTATTGAAACTAAATATCTATGGCTCATGTATAGCTGTTGTGGCTACTGCTTTAGGGGCAATTTACTCTATGGAAGGTTTGGTTTATGCAGCGGTCTTGGCATCTATCATTACTATACCTATTAAAATTAGACTAATTAGCAAGCATATCCAAATGCGTTATTCTAAGGTTATGTTGTCGTGTGCGCCTAGTTTTGTAGCAAGTCTCATGATGGCTATTTGTGTGAACAGTATTGATTTAGCAGAGCTTTTTGCTTTGAATGTTTATTTTGAATTAGTTGCAAAAATAGGAATAGGCTTTGTTTTCTACGCAGCTATTAGCTTTCTAGTATTCAGGGGTAATACTATCGACGTATTAAATGAATTTAAAGTGGTTATAAACAAGCAGTGAATATAGGGGCATCTTTAATTGAGTTTTTTATCATGGTTTATGGCTGTATATTGATTTATTGTTTTACTTTTAATTTCATTTTGTCGCTTGTTTTATTTTCAACATCCTCTTAACTGTAAGGTATTTTAGAGTGCAAGAGAAAGTGATATATATTTCGCCATATGAAAATCAAAATGAATTTATTTCAATTTTGAAAAATATATTTTCCGATATGGGTTTTGTCGTTCAAGATATGGAAGAAATTACCGCAATAAAGTCTAATGCCAGAAGGGGAGAGCTAGCGGTAATTAACTGGTTAGAAGACTCCCCATGTTATGAAAATAGCTTTTGTAAATCCTTTAAAACTTTCGTGCGTACTATTAAAAAGGCAGTGCTATTAAAAAGAAGAACAAAGAAAGTTTTTTGGATAAGGCATAACTACCGGCCACACGATAGAAATCTTGGACAAACATTTAGTCGAATACTTACTTGGTTTTTTACTCTACTAGATTTTCATGTACTCGTACTAGAGAGCACTTTTGAAGGTGATCTTGTTTTACACCCACTTTATGTGACAGACGAGGAAGCATCAGAAATTATTAAAAAAATTTCTACATCGGAAAGTGAGAAACCAGATAAAGTGCTGTTT
The DNA here is from genome assembly GCF_902705805.1 of Alteromonas alvinellae. Classification (NCBI taxonomy): domain Bacteria; kingdom Pseudomonadati; phylum Pseudomonadota; class Gammaproteobacteria; order Alteromonadales; family Alteromonadaceae; genus Alteromonas; species Alteromonas alvinellae. The sequence continues at coordinate 82,091 of NZ_CACSIH010000149.1, forward strand.
TTCGGCGCAATTAAGCCTTACAAAAATTTACATGTAGCCCTTGACACTTGGCCGCAAGAGTTACCGCTTCTTATTATCGGAAAGTGTAGTGATAAATCATACTTTGAAAAGCTGTTAAAAATTGTGGATGATAGAGGGTTAAAAGTAACGTTAAAAAATACGTTCTTATCTAAAGAAGATTTAGATACTCTATTGATGGAGTATTCTTACATACTAATGCCTCATCAAGATCAGACTATTATTTCAAGCGGAACTTTTTATCATGCTATTAGTTTTGGTTGCAAGATAATTGCCTTAAATTCTACTTTCTCAATGCACAAAGCAAGTCAGCATAATTTTTTAATAATAAAGGAAGATTTTACCAATTTAATTTTAGACCTTGACTCAAATAAAGTTACAAGATCTGAAGTTATCTATGATGCTGTTAATTCTTATGGAAAAATTGAGTCCATTAAATGTTGGGAATCGCTTTTTAAAATCGTAAATTAGTTCGTTTTTAACAAACGGTATTTACTAAGAGCTAGTATGAGTAAATAAAATCAATAAAATGGCTATTATTTATTTTTAATTGAAAATGAAAGTATTAATATATTTAAATTAAATGAACAGTGAGAATTAATATGGCTCTTGTTTTACCCTCTACCCCAAAATCCCCTATTTTGCATGCTATAAAAAGAAGAACAAGACAACTGCAATATCAAAGAGAAAAGCTTCCTATTTATATATTTACGCACCACAAAACAGGTACAGTTTTAGCTACAAACGTTTTGAAAGAAGTGAGTGACCTTCTAGGATTGAAATTTTGTAGGGTTTATGGTTATTGTGATGAAACTCCGTCAGGATTTGACGTTGTTGTTTTCGAGCATAGTTTAGTAAGTGATAAGATTCTATCTTCGGATTTTAAAGGTATCCACATTGTTCGTGACCCGAGGGATGTTTTAGTTTCAGGCTATCAATATCATCGACGTACAAAAGAACTATGGTGCAACACAAACCCAGTAACAATTGGGTTAACTGATGATATTAAATTTCCCTTTGTTCCGTATAGTTGCGAACACAAATCGTTACAATGGAAAAAAAAATACTTAGAAGGATTAAATGGTCTTTCGTATAAAGATAATTTACTACGTTTAGATATAAAAGAAGGTCTTGCGTTCGAATTGGAACGATATGCTTCATGGACCATAGAGGATATGGCTAGCTGGAACTACAGACTACATCATATCTTGGAAGTTAAGATGGAAGATATTTTGAAAAGTTATGATTCAGTTTTTACACAAATATTTGAGCATTTAGGTTTTGGCTCAAAACTTCGTAAAAGGGCTCTAGAGATTGCCATGTCTCATGATTTGAATAGGATGAGCGAGTCAGAAATACAAGCTAATAAACATATTCAGAGTACCAACCCCTCTAAATGGAAAAATATGCTAGATGATGAAACTTTACGTATTTTCAATGAGAAGTACGGTGAATCTTTGGAAAAAATTGGGTATTTTTAGACATGATACTCTTTTGATACAGTTGGATATTTCAGTAGATGATGTTTATCTCATAATTGGTAAATATATTGCCTAAATCGTTTCTTGAAACAATTAGAAAGATGATTTTTTGGCTTGTGTCATTCGCCTTTCAGCGTAGAGTATTGGTTATGGAGTCTTTAGTTTTAGGTTTTTAAGTCTTCAGTATGAATTTTGTACTATTGTATCTAAAAGCACTTTTATTATGAAAGATTTCACTGTTTTCGTTTATTCTTATCTGCTGTCCTTCAATTCATATTAGAGTGAAGGAACAGCAGCTCTTACTTTATAATCATTTAGAGAGAGAATAAACAAGCCCTATTACTCTAAGTAGCTACCTAATAAGTTTAAAATTGATATTCTCTTGCCCACAAAAATTACTTTCTTTTTTTGTGATAATCGCACTTTCAAGGCTTTAAAAATTACTGCTAGTAATTTTCCTTTTTCTAAGTAAAACAATGACGCGGCCTGTCTTTTAGTTGATAGACATATATTATTTTTATTGATTACTTCAGCGAAACTATCTAGTCCCAAAAATGGCTGGCCATCAACACGCACAAGTTCAACTCTTTGGTTGTGGTCAGTGGATGGAGCACAATAAGAGAAAAAGTCTAAACAAGCCGACATAATCCCCTCTATTTGGATTAAAACGGGCTGAGGTACTCTCTTCTTCCATAACGCTAGGTGATTCTTATCAATAGCTTTATGGACATCTTGTTTCCATGGTTCTGCCACAGTAGTTACTTCAGCAGCACTTTTCTTCTCTAGGATAGAAGATGAATATTCTTCACCTATAAAAGAAAATACTTTTTTCAACTCATCTTCCGTATTGGTTATCAACCGCTCATATGAAACGGTAAGACAATTGCTATTTTCCTCAAATCCTTTATAGGTGTTAGACAGCCAATTTTCTACGAGAAGCGCGTTTGCAAGCGTTGATTTTGGTGCCCAAGGCAGCTTAGCTATAGAGGCTGCGCTATCCCTAGGATCTCTAATTATTAATAAAATTTTAGCAGACGGAAAATATGTTCGTATCTCATCTAGATGGTTAATATGGTTCGGGGTTTTTTCTAGCCATCGTCGAGGATAGCTTGTATCAGAGTTTCGTGTCACAATCGATTCAAGCATAGCTCCTAAACTAGGTTTATGAGATGATAAGTAAAGAATTATACTTTCCCTATCTTTACGATATAAGTCTAATACGCTTACTCCTGATAATGTAAGCTTTTCCTTCATCAAATCGTATGCTGCATCAGGCCAATTCTTTTCTTGAAGCGCGTATTCAAGGGCATCTTCATCTTGCCTAATTTTATTGAAAAATTGAGTTTCAGCACCAGATTCAATATTCGGGTGAGACACTAAATATGATGTTAAAAGCGTCGTACCTGATCTCGGGACCCCTACTATGAATAATGGCGCTGCTTTTTCCCTTTCTAACATCTTTCCTCCATTACATGACTTCCAAGATAATTCATTGTCAGACTATTAAAAACTCTGGCTTGCTGTAAAGTTACGGTAGGATATTTTAGCTATGATAGTGATTTCCTGTTCATTTAGTTTTATCAATGTATATTGGCGGTAATACGGAAAATCTGTCTGATGCTATATAGAGATGTTCACGATAGCATGATCGCTTACGAAGGCGTAGTATTATATTGCAATAGAATTTAGCACAAGCACTTTGGAAGAAGCCCTGTGGAATAAGTGATTTTCTAAAATGGCTCCGGTATTAAGACGCTAAATTTTGCGAGGTCCAGACCCGGAACTTTAAGATAATAGCAATCAAATTTACGTACATATTCGACTGGTGTCATTAAATTTAACACTCCATGAGAAGTTGCTGTGCAGTTTTTATAAAAAACTTTATTTATCAGTGATATGTAATTTTGGCTCATTATTTGCTTTCCCTGACATGCGAAGCTCATCTTACGAAGCATGGCATAAAATTGTTGTAAATAGGAATTTAAGAGTATGAAGAAATTAAACAAGTGGTTTGCTTGTATTGCATTAACTTTAGCATCGGTTTCTGGTGCCCATGCAGGTTTGATTAGTGTAAATGGTACTGAAGTAAACGCGTTAAACATTAGCACAAGCTTCGAGGATTTTTACCAGTTCGATACACCTAATACTTGGAGTGCTAACACTGGCTTAGAAGTTGCCAATCAAATTGCTGTCTTTGTTGCCAACGTAGGTAATGAATTTGGCATTTTCACTATATACAGCGGTATTGGCGGTGTTGCAGGTGGTGGTGATAACGAAGTGACTGGTAGTGGTAGCGTCACGTTTTGGGAAGACGCCAAAGAAGCGAACTTGTCTTTCACTTATGCTGCTAACAAAACCGATGGTTTTATCGTATCAGAGCTTTTTGGTGACCTTTGGAATGTAGATTATTCTTTTTCTAATGTTTACGGCATCGACGGTATTACTGTTTACTCGTTCGACTCGAACGGTGATGCAGTTATCGCTCAGCAAATAACTGGTGTACCGGCTACCTTGAATGTGAATTCTATCTTTAGCTCAAACGCTGTTGCAGTTTCCGCACCTGGCTCGCTTATTCTTTTCATGATGGCTGGCCTTGTTGTTGTTAGAATTCGTACTAAGCGATAATGTGATAAGCTGTTCGAGCTTTGCGTAAAGCAAGTGGAAGAAATCTAAAGCACGAAACTCTTCGTGCTTTTTTATTAATTTGTCTCTAACCTTACTGATTTGTGTTGAACGTACAGCGCACAGGTCCGTTGTTGCTTATACTGTATCCTGCATTGTTTAATCTCATACTTCGTGGTTGCGTTTATCATTAAGGCCAAACTGTCACATTTTCGCTAAGAAAATTGGATCGCTCACCCTAAACTGAGAAAGAAATGATTATAGTTTTCTGGAGAAGTTAATGTAGGAAGCACCGATGTGAAAAATTTTGCTATAAAAAATCTCAGTTCACAGATGTATAAAAATATGTCTATGCTGGTTGGATAATCTTACCTAGCGCTTAGCAAATTGCCATGGTAGCAGTTGTTCGATCTCCGACTCTGATTGCTGAGTTCATTAAGGCAGGTCATCACATATTCGAACACATTGAGGTCGTTGGCTTTTGTTGTTTCGGTAACACTTGTGGAACTGATTTCATTAGCCAAGTGTGAATTTGGTTTAATAACAGCAGGCTCTCTTTTTGACTGGTGGGCTAGGGCACCTCTACCGTTTTATCTATTAATTGAGTTTCGACGCCGAATTGGTATTCTTTCTCGTAAATACTACTATAATCTCGTATTAACTTGCTGATTACCTTACATTATTAAGACTATTTCGTGATCGATAATTGCTACTTATGATCCAGGTTATAAACTTGATACATTGTAGTGCGATAGCTGATCTCTTATGACATCGTAGCCTGATAGCAAGCATTTTAGTTGCTGCTCACTAACAGGCATCTGCTGTAAGTCCACATTGATAGGCTACTTAAACCGATGCTTCTCGAGTCGCTTGTATCAAAGTGCGAAATCCGTTTTATCCCAATTAAGTATTTTGACTTGATCGCGCTTTTTATTGCAGAAGACGAACAGTGCACAGCGAAACGGATTAAGGTTCATATCCCGCTCAACTAAGACAATTAAAATATTTATCGATTTGCGGAAGTCAACGATATCCAAATATATAAATGTCAGCAGGTTCAACGAACATCTACATTCGGCTAATGTCTCCATCACAGTAACAACCCAGTGAGGGTTAATATTGGTTGGTACACTTAGTCGAGTGTTTCCAAGTTGAAGAAGAAATTCGCCAGTCGGTCTCTCTTCGATAAAAAAGTCTCGAATAGTGATTTATTAAAGCCGAGTTTGCATCAACTCCAAGAGAATCTTCTTCATCAAAGGGGCCACACTTTGTAGTCTAAAGTCTTTGAACGCTTTTTCTTTAGCATTTCTCTCTATACTCGAACGTACTTTTGTATTTTCCCACAATGTTCGTATTGCGAGCTCAAGCTCTTGTACCGAGCCAACCGGTACAAGAAGGCCGTCGTGACCATTCTTTATATAGTCTTTTGAACCGGAACAGTTAGTTACAACAGTTGCTTTACCCATCATCATTGCTTCTATAAAAGTTACTTGACCTGAGGGCGCATTTCTATTTTTGATTGGAACTACGTTGACTGTCGAGTTTAAGGCTAATTGGTGACACGCTTTCAGCGATAATCCCGACTTCACTTCTATATTTTCTGGTAGTTTTATATTAGCTACTGCTGACTGCCCGGAAACAATAACCGTTCTATAACCTGTATTTTTCATTGCTTCTATCAGTGTGGGGTAGTCTCTATTTGCAGTTCCTAGGGCCACAACGTAAGGCTCAGTAGTATTTGAACATTTTTCTTCTAAAACCGCTTGCTCTATATTTGTTGTCAGAACTGCTAAGGGGACGAACTCAAAACGATTTTGTGGGATGTTCAGCCAACTTGAATATATCTCGATCTCTTCACGAGAATGTACTATGAATTTGTCTACAGCTGCAAAACCAAATTTTGCTACTTTTCCTTTCACACCACCGTAGGTTCTTCCTAGATTGAAAGTCCATGCCAATATAACTCGCTTGGAGAAAGTTATTCTCTTAAGGCATCCCAAAATCAAAGGCAATTGTGGAAAACAGGTTATAAAGCCTTGAGGCTCTTTTCTTTTCCCCCCTACTGAGAACCATGCTCTCAGAGCATGTCTTAAAAAATCTAACCACTGTTTGGACGATGAGTTTTCTCGAGATCTATCGTGAGAGTAATCAGCAGGAACGACTTTAAACTCAATATTTTCATCGTTGATATGTTCAGGTATCCACCTTACATTCGTATTATGTGAGAATGGGTTAAGAATTATCCATTTCATAAAGCAGTTTCTCATTGTTTAAAGATATTGTTATCTTGCGAATCACTTAATTATAATTTTTTGCTCGAACTTAATATTTATATAAATAATTCAAACTAGTCGTGTGTAATGTTGATTTTGTCATAAATAGAGACAGTAATATGTTGTCTCAACATTTACTATAGACAGCATACTTGACAGACCGCTCAATGTTAAAGTCATTTGATAATAGCGAAGTAATAGTGTGCTTTTTCTAGTTTCACATGATATCACTCAATGATTAAATTATGTAAAACTTAAAATTAAAAAGCTTCAAGTTCTTCCCTATTTGTGTTTTTCTGCCTATCTTTAACTCTCTATAAAATCAGGGCAAGATCATGAACATAAATCGTTC
>NZ_CACSIH010000150.1:0-1324 GCF_902705805.1 Alteromonas alvinellae
CTGAGCTATCCCCACGAATAGTAAAATAAAGTCAAAGAGTTAGGGAACATTCATGGCATTTGGTGATCAGATCTTTCGCCAAAAAAAACCAACACAGAAAACACCATGAATGCACGCTCTATATTGAACAATCTTGTCTCTTTTGTCAGCCATAAAATGCATAAAACCCGCAAACAGGCCGTTGTCGCCTGTGTGCGAAGCTTGATTGAGAGCGGTTCGGCCACTGTGACCAGTATGGGGCGCGGTATCCGTTCCAATGCCTATGAGAAACACCGTATTAAGCGGGCTGATCGGCTGTTATCTAATGGTCACCTCCAGCGTGAAGTACCGTTTATCTATGCAATGATTTGCCGGTTATTTTGTACCTGTAAACATCCTGTCATTGCCGTTGACTGGTCAGATTTGGATAAGTGCAAAAAGCACTTTTTACTTCGCGCCGCAATTGTCGTTAAAGGGCGGCCTATTACCCTTTATCAGGAAGTGCATGATAGAAAAGCCAGTGCAAAAGCGACTACACATAGAGACTTTTTAGAGATATTGCACACGCTCTTACCGGATACCTGCCAGCCCATTATTGTCACTGATGCGGGCTACAAATCGCCGTGGTTTCGTGAAGTGCAGGCATTGAGATGGCATATTGTCGGACGTGTGCGAAAGCCACATTTATATTCGCTGGATGGCGGTAATGAATGGCAATCTATCGCTGAGCTTTATCTAAAGGCTACAACACGGCCCAAGCGATTTGATAACGCGCTTATCGTCAAGTCACGACCTTTTGCCTGTACCTTGGTGTTGGTTAAAGAGAAAGCGAAAGGTCGACGAGCGTTTAATGCCAATGGCTCGCGCCAACGGGATACCAATTCATTGAAATATGCTGATGGCGCAAGAGATCCGTGGCTACTGGCGACGTCATTGCCCTACCATCGTCACTTATCTAAACAAGTCATCGATATTTATCGCCAGCGCATGCAAATAGAAGAAGGCTTTCGGGATATGAAAAGCACGCGCTTTGGTCTGGGGTATGAAAATAATCGCAGCACAACCAAGACACGCATTACTGTTCTGGTCTTGCTTACCACACTGGCTTCGTTAGTGGCTGTACTGTTGGGCATGCTATTAGTTGTCAGTAACAAGCATCGACGCTTTCAGGCAAATACCGAAACAAAATCCGTACTATCCTTTCACTTTCTTGGCTTGAGAGCTTTTAACACCTCAATGCGATTTACCCTGCATCAGTGGAAAAAGACGATCCGCTGGCTTGATGAACTCACCGCTGAAGCTTGCATGAGCAAGATTACATGCTAAATTCGTGGGGATCCCTCAG
>NZ_CACSIH010000151.1:0-30009 GCF_902705805.1 Alteromonas alvinellae
AATGCCAGTCAGCTTAACTGACTGGCATTAACCCGTTGGTCGCTTTTTTCAAATAGCTAAAAGCTCTACACGTCTAAGTTTTCCACTTTAAGTGCATTAGCTTCGATAAACTCTCGACGAGGCTCTACTTGGTCACCCATCAATGTAGTGAACAGCTGATCACAACCAATGGCATCCTCAATGGTAACTTGAAGCATACGGCGGCTTTCTGGGTCCATGGTGGTTTCCCAGAGTTGCTCAGGGTTCATCTCACCTAGCCCTTTATAGCGCTGAATGTATTGGCCGCGTTTCGCTTCATTCATTAGCCACTCTAGGGCTTCTTTGAAAGACTCAACTGGCTGTCTACGTTCGCCACGCTGGATGTAAGCGTCTTTACCCATCATGTCATTGATAGCAAGGTTAAGCTCTTTAAGGCGCTGATATTCAGACGACTCAATAAACTCATGATCGATAACGTACTCATAATCGATACCGTGCATACGCATAATGATTGTGATGTAGTACTCGCTAAGTTCAGCATCAGTGCGAATTTCATAACGGTATGTAGCACCGTCGTTTTCGCGCTCTTTAAGCTGCTCTACGAAGTGTTTCGCCACATGCTCTAGTGCAGATTCATCTTTAAGGTCTTCAAGGTTTAGCGTAGGCGTGTAAAGCATTCTGTAAAGGATAGATGCAGGCATAAGACGTTTCATACGTGCAATCATCTTCTCTACCGATTGGTACTGCTTAACAAGGTTTTCAAGGCCTACACCACTAATACCTGGGTCTTCATCGCTAGTGTGCAAAGACGCACCGTCAATTGCGATTGATGTTAGGTAGTTAGTTAACGCATCGTCATCTTTAAGATACTGTTCTTGTTTACCCTTCTTCACTTTGTAAAGCGGAGGCTGTGCAATATATACATATCCACGCTCAATGATTTCAGGCATTTGACGATAGAAAAATGTGAGTAGAAGCGTACGAATGTGAGAACCATCTACGTCAGCATCGGTCATGATGATGATGCTGTGATAGCGTAATTTTTCAGGGTCATACTCGTCACGACCGATACCACAACCTAGTGCCGTGATAAGCGTCGCAACTTCCTGAGAAGAAAGCATCTTATCAAAACGCGCTTTCTCAACGTTTAGGATTTTACCTTTAAGCGGCAGAATAGCTTGGTTTTTACGGTTACGACCCTGCTTAGCTGAACCGCCCGCAGAGTCACCCTCCACTATGTATAGTTCACTAAGTGCAGGATCTTTTTCCTGACAGTCAGCTAGCTTACCCGGCAGACCAGCCAAGTCGAGCGCACCTTTACGGCGTGTCATTTCACGGGCCTTTCGTGCAGCTTCACGAGCACGAGCAGCATCGATAATTTTACTCGCAATGATTTTACTTTCTGCAGGGTTTTCTAATAAGAACTCTGCTAGCTTTTCATTCATTGCCGATTCAACAGCTGGACGAACTTCAGAAGATACAAGCTTATCTTTAGTCTGTGAGCTAAATTTTGGATCTGGTACTTTAACGGAAATAACCGCGGTTAGACCTTCACGCGCGTCGTCACCACTGGCATTCGTTTTAGCCTTTTTGTTCAGGCCTTCCTTTTCCATGTAGTTATTCAATGTACGCGTCAACGCTCCACGGAAGCCCGCCAAGTGAGTACCGCCATCGCGCTGAGGAATGTTGTTGGTGAAACAGAACACGTTCTCTTGGAAACTATCGTTCCATTGCATCGCTACTTCTACTGCAATACCGTCTTCTTGTTCACTGCTGAAATGAAACACTTTCTGGTGAACAGGTGTTTTCTTTTCATTTAGGTACTCAACGAACGCTTTGATACCACCTTCGTACATGAAGTGGTCTTCTTTTCCATCGCGTTCGTCTTTCAAGCGAATCGACACACCAGAGTTCAAAAATGATAGTTCACGAAGACGTTTAGCAAGAATATCGTAGTGGTAAAGCGTATCTGTGAAAGTGTCTGAACTTGGCCAGAAACGGATCATAGTTCCCGTTTTATCTGTATCGCCTGTTACCGCTAGCGGCGCCTGTGGAACACCATGATGATATTCTTGTTCATGCGCTTTACCACCGCGACGAATACGAAGCTTCAGTCGGCTTGAAAGTGCGTTTACTACTGATACACCTACACCGTGCAAACCGCCCGATACTTTATAAGAGTTATCGTCGAACTTACCGCCGGCGTGAAGAACCGTCATGATAACTTCAGCTGCAGATACACCCTCTTCTGGGTGCAATTCGGTTGGTATACCACGTCCATCGTCAGACACAGATACTGAGCCATCGCTGTGAATGAGCACAGTAATCTCAGAACAATGTCCAGCAAGTGCTTCATCGATAGAGTTATCGACCACCTCGAAAACCATGTGGTGTAATCCGGTACCATCATCAGTATCACCGATATACATACCAGGACGCTTTCTTACGGCATCTAATCCTTTAAGTACTTTAATACTGGACGAGTCGTAGTTGTTCTCTGCTGACATACTAGCTTTTACTCCTCTTTCACGCTTCCATGTTCCACGTGAAACATTTTCTTTTCGTTGTATTTTTGTATAAAAGCGAGCTGCGTGGATTCTATTGCAGTAACGAAAACCTGCGTATCCATTTTGAGCAACCCATCAATAAATTGTTCTCTTTTATCGGCATCTAGTTCGGCACCTACATCATCAAGTAAAAAGATACTTTTACGCTGCGTTGCCGAGTTAAATAGCTTAGTCTGTGACATCTGAAGCGCTGCCACAGCCATTCTAAGCTGCCCTCTCGATAAAAGCTCCTGGGCGTTTACTCCATTCACTTTAAGCCTTAAATCGGCTTTATGGGGCCCAGAAGAGGTATGTCCTATTTTACCATCATACTCACGTTTTTTAACTAGGCTTTCTGATAAACCGACATCTTTTTCCCACCCTTTATAGTAACTTAATTCCACATCGAAGTTAGGAAGAAATTCTTGCGCGTACTGCTTAAAAATAGGCGTAAGGGTATCCACATATTCCTGACGCGTAGCCGATAGAGACTCACCTAGTTCTGAGAACTGAGACTCCCAATATTGATTTTGTGGTGCGCTTAGATTTGCCTGCTGTTTCAGTAAGGCATTTCTATGTTTTAAAAATTTACCATACTGATTAGCAAGTGATTGAAACTGATGTTCCACGTGAAACAATCCCCAATCACAAAAACGTCGACGTTCGGAAGGCGAACCAATTATAAGGTCAGTACTCTGTGGAGTAAAAAGTTGAAGTGGTACTAGGCTAACTAAATCTGATAACTTATTTGAATGCTCACCGTTAATACTACAAGTGAATGTCTCATTTCTACTTCGTTGAAAGCCTAGCTTTAATTCATCCCCTTCTTCAGTTTTGCATGAAGCGAAAACACTGAAGCTGTTCTTCTCATTTTGAATAACCGAGCTGTGTTTATTTGTTCTAAAAGAACGTCCAAAACCAAGGTAGTAAAGTGCTTCGATTAACGAGGATTTCCCACTCCCATTTACCCCTTTAATGATGGTTAAAGCTGGTGAAGGAGAAAGTGATACGGAAGTAAGATTACGAAACTGTGTAATCTGGACGCGGTCCAGTTTCATGAGGTCACACTGATGAAAGAAAAGAAGCGAGGTGTGTCAACACACATCGCTTCTTGAATTGATAATTTAAATAACAAAATAACGTGGATATGCGAAACGCTGCAAATACTTAATGTAGCAGTAACTACAGTCGCATTGGCATAATTACGTATAACGCGGCGTCATCAGCATCATCTTCGATTAGCGCACTCGCGTTTGAGTCTGATAGGCTCACTTTAACACCATCAGATCCAAGCGCGTTCAATACGTCAATTAGATAGGCAACGTTAAAGCCAATTTCTAAATCGTCACCTTGATACTGAACATCAACGATTTCTTCCGCTTCTTCTTGCTCTGGGTTATTCGCCGTTATCTTGAGCTCACCAGAAGACAAGTTTAATCGTACGCCTCTAAACTTCTCGTTAGATAGAATGGCCGCACGTGAGAATGCTTCTTTTAATACAGCTTTACTCGCAATAATTTCCTTGTCGCCATTTTGAGGTAACACACGGCGATAATCAGGAAATCTGCCATCAACTAGTTTCGAAGTGAAAATGAAATCGTTTGAGAAAATTCGAAGATGGTTGGCGCCTATTTGCACCTTAAGAGATTTGTCATCCTCGCTAATAAGACGAGAAATTTCTAACACGCCTTTACGTGGAATAATCACCTGACGAGATGGCAACGCGGTCTCATAGTTTAGGCGACAAAGTGCAAGGCGGTGACCGTCTGTTGCAACGGTACGAATGATATTCTCTTCCGTTTCAAGGGACATACCATTTAAGTAATAACGTACGTCTTGTTGAGCCATTGAAAAGCTCGTTGCATCAATAAGACGTTTTAGATCACTGCACGATAATTCAAACTCAACTTCACCTTCCCAATCTTCTAAATTTGGGTAGTCGTTGGCAGATAAAGTAGAAAGCGTATAACGACCTCGACCGGCACGAATAAGTGCTTTACTGCCGTCTAACGAGAAATGAATATCTGTTCCTTCAGAAATACCACGAATAATATCAAACAGCTTTTTAGCAGGAACAGTAATTTCACCTTCCGTGAATTCACCTTCTAATTTCACGCTAGAAATTAGTTCTACCTCTAAATCTGTACCAGTAAGCCAAAGTGCGTCCTCACTTACTTTGATGAGAACATTGGAAAGAATTGGCAGTGTGTGTCTACGCTCTACAGCACCAGATACCAACTGTAGGGGTTGTAAAAATTGTTCGCGGCTTATAGTAAATTTCATCGCAGTGCTATCTCGCCTCTAAGGTCGTGGTGTTAGGAAGACAAAGTCCTAATGAGGTTCTTATAGTCCTCTTTTATATCATGACTTTCTTCTCTTAGCTGCTCTATTTTTCTACAAGCGTGTAAAACCGTAGTGTGGTCTCGTCCACCAAACGCATTTCCTAGTTCAGGTAAACTGTGGTTGGTAAGTTCTTTGGCCAGCGCCATCGCGACTTGGCGAGGACGCGCCACACTACGACTACGTCGTTTAGACAAAATATCAGCTACTTTTATCTTATAATAATCTGCGACGGTTTTCTGAATATTATCAACGGTTACCAATTTTTCTTGAAGTGCGAGAAGGTCTCGAAGCGCTTCGCGAACGAAATCAATAGTGATAGGGCGACCGGTAAAGTTTGCGTTAGCAATAACACGGTTTAGTGCACCCTCGAGCTCGCGTACGTTTGAACGCAATCGCTTAGCTATAAAGAACGCCACTTCATTAGGTAAGTGAATCCGGTTCTCTGCCGCTTTGCGCATCAAAATAGCTACTCGGGTTTCAAGCTCTGGTGGCTCTATAGCAATGGTTAAACCCCAACCGAAGCGCGATTTCAATCGATCCTCTACCCCATCAATCTCTTTAGGATATCTATCAGAAGTAAGGATGATTTGTTGGTTACCTTCAAGAAGCGCATTGAACGTGTGGAAGAACTCTTCTTGTGAACGCTCTTTATTAGCAAAGAATTGAATATCATCGATAAGTAACGCATCAACGCTGCGATAGAAGCGCTTAAAGTCCTCAATAGCGTTATTTTGTAGCGCCTTAACCATATCCTGTACAAAGCGCTCAGAATGCATGTATACAATTTTAGCGTCGCCATTATTTGCTACGATGCCATTACCCACAGCATGTAATAAGTGAGTTTTACCTAAGCCCGTTCCGCCATAAATAAATAATGGGTTGTAAGAACCGCCTGGGTTATTTGCAACTTGAGTCGCAGCCGCACGTGCAAGCTGGTTAGATTTACCTTCAACGAAGTTATCGAACTGGTAAGTTGGATTGATATTACTTTTATGCTTCATCGCCTCAGGGATCGGGATCACTTTAGGCGGTGTGGAAGACCTTGGCGCTTGATCTGCATAAGCATTATATCCATTGCGATCAGGATGTTGCGTAGCACGATCATTTTGATCCGTATTCTGTGAGTAAGACGACGATTGTGAAAATTGATTGTTTTGCCCCTGACCACCAGTATTACCGGCCGTTGAAGGCATACCATTATTCGGCATTGGTGAATAAGAGGATGGATGCTGACCGTTGCTACCACTTTGAGCAGACTGATTGCCGGTATTATAGCCCTGATACCCTTGACCGCCTGAAGGCGTAATTGGCTTACTTAATTGATTATTCGGCGCACTTAAAGCAGCCGCTGAACCACTAGTACCCATAGGAGTTTGGCTACGACTTACGCTGTGACGATTCATCACTTCTAAACGCAATTGTGGTGCATCATTCCCAGCGAACTCTTTAAGTAGCGCAGTAATGTTATTGAGGTACTTATCTCTCACCCAATCAAGTACAAAACGATTAGGAGCATAGAGCGCTACCACGCCTTCTTGTTCTTCGCAAACAAGCGGTCGTATCCACATACTAAATTGCTGCGTCGGTAATTCTTGACGCAATCTTTCAAGGCATTGGTTCCACAAGGACATGGTACGTAAGTAGCTCCCGTAACTCGCTAGAAAAACCAACTCCTGAAAAGCCAAGCATAGAAAAGCAGGCACTAAAAAGCGCCATTAGAAGAAAATAGCGTTGGAAGTGTTGGGTAGCAGCGAGAAATTAAGTTATCGTTTTAATCGCTGTGGATTATCTTACGTTATCAACACAATGTAAATGGTGATCCGGATCGATCTTTTTGATCAAATATTTACATGATTGATTTTAAAGAACTTATCTTTTAGATCAAAACATACTATAACGAGAGAAATTCATTCTAAATTTGTACTAGAAAACCGTTAGATCACCTTGCAATTTATAACTTCTCCTAGGTTTTTCACAATCCACTGTGGATAACCTAACTAGATTTTATGCGTTATTCACAGACGATTTGTACGGAAACTGCGTTATCGATTAAGCTATCGATTAGAAAAAGCAAAAATTGTTCACTTATTCGTCCGAAAAGCGAGAATATGCATTGACAGCACGCCCCGAGATCTCTAGAATTCAGCGTCCTTTTTCGATGGGCTTTTCTGGTGAAAACACCACATTGTTCTGGCAACAGCATGATGTGTTACCAAAAACGCCTATGTTTAACTAAATATAAGTGAGACTTTGGTCATGAAAAGAACATTTCAACCGAGCAATCTAAAGCGCAAGCGTTCTCACGGTTTTCGTGCTCGTATGGCGACTAAAAATGGTCGTAAAGTACTAGCAGCTCGCCGTGCAAAAGGCCGCGCACGTCTTTCAGCTTAATTAGAAAGACGCCAAAGTGGGCGAGAATAATTTTTCTAGGGAGTTACGTCTGTTAACTCCCACCCACTTTACCTATGTGTTTGATAACGCAACCCCAGCTGTATCTCCCTCTTTTACTGTTCTAGCCAGAAAAAATACACTTTCAACTCCTCGTTTAGGCATTACGCTTGCGAAAAAACGTATTCGTAAAGCTCACGATAGAAATCGTTTGAAACGATTAGTCAGAGAAAGTTTTAGGCATAAACAGCACAACTTACCCAATGTCGATATTATCGTTATTGGCAAGTCTGGCGCTGACAACCTTAGCAACCAAGAAGTTTTCGCTACATTGGACAAGCTATGGAAAAAATTAAACAAGCGTTGCGGCAACTCTTAATTGCAGTGCCTTTGGCATTGATAAAATTTTATCAATGGTTCATTTCCCCTATGTTAGGGCAACGATGTCGTTTCCATCCTTCTTGTTCTTGGTATGCTATAGGCGCATTAAAAACGCACGGATTAGTAAAAGGCGGTTGGTTATCTATTAAACGCATATTAAAATGCCACCCTTTGCATGCCGGCGGATATGATCCAGTGCCGGAAAAACAACAAGATAAACACTCAAAATAAAGAGACCTCTATGGAATCGCAACGTAGTTTTCTGATAATTGGCCTTGCGCTAGTTAGCTTTTTGCTTTGGCAATCATGGCAAAAAGATTATGGGCCACAGCCAGTTGTGCCTGTTGAACAACAACAAACGCAAGAGACATCACAAGGCGTACCGTCATTTAATGAAAATGGCAGCGAAGATGTACCTAGTAGTGATAGCGTTCCTGCTGCACAACCTATCGCAGCGGCGCAAAGCTCAAACCGCATTATTGAAGTAAAAACCGATACGCTTGATTTACGCATCGATTTGCTAGGCGGCGATGTAGTATCAGCAGACTTACTTAAGTTTCCGGTAGAGCAAGGTTCGGATATTCCTTACAGCCTACTTCGCTCTGGCAACGGTCTTTATGTAGCGCAAAGTGGCCTAATAGGTGCTCAAGGGCCTGATGCAAGCAGCAGTGGCCGCCCGGTGTATAATGCACAAAGTGACTATTATGAAATGACTGGCGACACCCTTGTTATTCCTCTTACATGGAAAAATAACCAAGGCTTGTCAGTTACCAAAACCTTCACTTTCACTAAAGGTCAGTACGACGTAAACGTAAGCTATAGCGTGGAAAATGGTACTGGCAGCGCAGCAACGGTTCAGCCGTATGCACAGCTTAAACAAGTGATGGAGTTTGAAGACGACAGCAACATGTTTATGCCAACGTACCGTGGTGCTGCATATTCAACAGAAGATGACCGCTACCAGAAGTACTCGTTTGACGAGATTGAAGATGACAACCTACGCGAAACCACGAAAGCGGGTTGGGTTGGCATGCTTGAACATTACTTTGTATCAGCATGGGTACCTTCTCAAGAGCAAACGAACACGCTTTATTCTCGTAACCTGAAAAATCAGTATGCGGTAATTGGTGTATTGTCTCCGTCTGAAAGCGTAGCGCCTGGTGAAACCAAAACCCTTGCGTCTACCCTTTATATGGGTCCTAAAGATCAAGAAAGCCTAGCGAAGATTGCGCGCGGCCTAGACCTAACCGTTGATTACGGTATTCTTTTCTGGATTTCACAGCCGCTGTTCGCCCTTCTTACCTTCCTTCATAGCCTAGTTAATAACTGGGGTGTGGCAATTATCCTTATCACTATTGTAGTGAAAGGCGCGATGTACTGGCTAACTAAGAAGCAATACGAGTCAATGGCACGTATGCGCAACTTAGCACCTAAGATGCAGCAGCTAAAAGACCGTTTTGGCGACGACAGACAAAAAATGTCTCAAGCTATGATGGAGCTTTACCGCAAAGAGAAAGTAAACCCAATGGGCGGTTGCTTACCTCTTCTTCTGCAAATGCCAATCTTCCTTGCGCTTTATTGGGTACTGATGGAGAGTGTTGAACTACGCCATGCAGACTTTGTGCTTTGGATCACTGACCTTTCTACAAAAGACCCATACTTTGTGCTGCCAATTCTAACTGGCGCAAGTATGTACCTATTGCAAAAACTTCAGCCAACCACCATTACTGATCCAATGCAGCAGAAAATCATGCAATGGATGCCGGTAGCAATGAGTGTATTCTTCCTGTGGTTCCCTGCAGGTCTGGTACTATACTGGCTAGTCAGTAACGTGATTACCTTGGTTCAAGCCAAAATGATTTATGCTTCAATGGAGAAGCGGGGCATCAGCAGTAAATAACACGCTGATCAATGAATTATACAGCCCGCCTATGCGGGCTGTTTTGTCTTAAGAGGAATAACCTGTGCCATCATTTGATATTGTTTCTGAAATCAACATGGAAGAAGTACGCAACGCCACTGAAAACGCAAGCCGTGAGCTATCAACGCGTTTCGACTTTCGCGGTATTGACGCGAGCTTTGAGTACAAAGATAAAACTGTGGTCATGAAGGCCGAAGCTGAATTCCAACTTCAGCAAATGGAAAGCATGTTTAGAACGGCGATGTCTAAACGTAACGTAGACACCTCATCTATGGATGTTAAACCCTACGATGCACACGGTAGAACTTACCGTCAGACCATTACCTTTAAAGAAGGTATTGAGCAGCCGATGGCGAAGAAGATTGTGAAGCTGGTGAAAGACGCCAAAATCAAAGTGCAAACGGCTATTCAAGGCGAAGAACTTCGCGTAACAGGTAAAAAGCGTGATGATTTGCAGCAAGTGATTTCGCTGGTTAAAGAGTCGAACTTAGGCCAACCTTTCCAATTTAAGAACTTCCGCGACTAATTATGGAATCACTCACCCTTTCTACCGACACTATTACCGCACAAGCGACAGCGCCCGGTCGTGGCGGCGTAGGTATTGTGCGTGTTTCAGGTCCTAAGGCTAAAGCTATTGCAGAGGCGTTAGTACCAAGCGCACTAACACCACGTCTTGCGACCTATACGCCGTTTGTTGATGCTAACAACAGCGTAATAGACCAGGGCATAGCACTGTTTTTTAAAGGGCCTAATTCATTTACCGGTGAAGATGTACTTGAACTGCAGGGCCATGGCGGTCAAGTTGTCATGGACATGCTGATTGATGCCGTACTTGCAACGGGCCATGCCCGGCTTGCCAATCCAGGTGAATTCAGTGAACAGGCCTTTTTAAATGATAAGTTAGACCTTGCTCAAGCAGAGGCGATTGCTGACTTGATTGATGCAAGCTCTAAACAGGCAGCCAAAAGTGCGTTGCGCTCCCTACAGGGTGAGTTTTCTACACAAATTCAAACGCTATCTGACCAAATCGTGCACCTGCGTATGTACGTAGAAGCGGCCATCGATTTTCCTGAAGAAGAAATTGATTTCTTATCTGATGGGAAAGTATCAGGTGACTTAAGCGCAATCATGCAAAGCTTAACCAAAGTACGCGAGCAGGCTAAACAAGGCACCTTGTTGCGCGAAGGTATGCAGGTGGTGATTGCGGGGCGCCCTAACGCCGGTAAATCGAGCTTATTAAACGCCCTGGCAGGACGTGATAGCGCCATTGTTACCGATATAGCCGGTACCACACGAGACGTACTTAAAGAGCATATTCACATTGATGGTATGCCTGTTCACATTATCGACACAGCAGGACTTCGAGAAAGCCCAGATAAAGTGGAACAAATTGGTATTGAGCGCGCGTGGCAAGCCATTAATGAAGCTGATCATGTGTTATTTGTTGTGGACTCTACCGCAACCGCAGTAATCGACCCTTATGAAATATGGCCAGAATTTATGGCCCGATTGCCACAAGGCATTCCCGTTACCGTAGTTCGTAACAAGGCCGACCTTAGTACCTTAGATATTGGACAAAGCACAGTTGCCACCGAGCAAGGTGAAATCTCAGTCATTAATCTATCAGCCAAAGAAGGTAGCGGCATCGACACGCTAAAAGCACATCTGGCAAAAACCATGGGCTTCGATACTACAACTGAAGGTCAATTTATCGCGCGCAGACGACACATAGACGCACTCGACCAAGCCTACAGTTATGTAAGCACAGGCGAACAACAACTGCATGACGCTATGGCGGGTGAGTTGCTTGCTGAAGAATTGCGCTTGGCTCACCAGGCACTATGTGAGATAACCGGTGAATTCACGTCAGACGACCTACTTGGAAAGATTTTTTCATCGTTCTGTATTGGGAAGTGAACCTCATTCTGAAGTGGTAAAGCCCCGTGAAACCTATCAAAACATATCAAAATAACTTATTGTTTTCTAAGGGCAATATCCGCTTTTACCTCAAAAACCTTTTTCCCGCGTTTTCTTCTAATTTGCTCCGTTTCACTATAAATTGATCCCGATTTGCTCCAAGGTTAGAATTCGGGAGCAATGGGATCAAAATTGGAGCAAACATGAAGGTATCTGTTAACAAGAGGAACCCCAACTCGAAGGGGCTACAGCAGCTTCGCCTGGTGTACTACTACGGTGTGGTCGAAGGGGAGGACGGAAAAAAGCGGCCTAAGCGGGATTACGAGCCTCTTGAGCTGTACGTGTATCACAACCCCAAGACCCAGGCTGAGCGGCAGCACAACAAGGAGATGATGCGTCAGGCAGAAGCTGCGAGGTCTGCACGTCTCGTTGAAGCACATGCCAATAAATTCCAGCTTGAAGACCGCGTGAAACTGGCCTCAAGCTTCTTCGACTACTACGACCAATTAACCTCGACCAAAGAATCCGGAAGCGCATCTAATTATTCAATCTGGATCTCGGCAGGTAAGCACCTCAGAAACTACCACGGCAGAGCTGAACTCACCTTTGAGGAGATTGATAAGCAGTTTCTTGAAGGCTTACGGAAGTACCTACTGGAGGAGAAGCTCACCAAATCGAAAACCAAGCTTGCCAAAAATACTGCATCGAGCTACTTCAATAAGATCCGAGCTGCTCTGAATGAAGCATATCGAGAGGGCATCATCAGGGATAATCCGGTTCAACGAGTGAAAAGTGTCAAGCCAGAGAACACTAAGCGAACCTACCTCTCACTGGATGAGGTTCGAGCGTTGACAAAAGCGGAATGTCGCTACGATGTCCTGAAGCGGGCTTTTTTGTTCAGTTGCACTACCGGTCTCCGGTGGAGTGACATCAATAAACTCACATGGAGTGAAATCGAAGAGTTTGAGCCTGGCCACTATCGAATCATTTTTGACCAGAAAAAGCTTAAGAACGGTGGAAAATCCCTTGTATATCTGGACCTTCCAGATTCGGCTGTAAAGCTGTTGGATATAGATCGAAAGGGCGAACCAGAAGACAGAGTGTTCGTCGGCCTAAAATACAACAGCTACTTTAATGTCGCTTTAGAGAAGTGGGCAATGAGAGCTGGAATAACAAAGCATGTCACGTTTCACGTCGGGAGACATACATTCGCCGTAGCCCAACTTAACCGTGGTGTTGATATTTATTCTCTTTCTCGGCTCCTTGGACACTCAGAGCTGAGAACAACTGAAGACTATGCTGATATTCTCGAAAGCCGTCGAGTAACGGCCATGAGAAGCTTTCCAGACATATTCAAAGAGCGTGAAAGTGAGAATAACAGATGCTCCCATTGCGGGCAGGCAGTCCCCATGGCTATCGCTTAGGCGCTTTACGTCCAGGACGGCGAGAGTTCTTCATAAACTGCTCAACGTCGTTCTGCACATCCTTCTGAGATTTGATGCGGTTGGCCTCAACCCAATCCAAAAGGTCCGAGCGTTTAATCAATACACGATTCCCCCCCGGCTTTGTAAAGCTGATTCGCTTCTCATGAGTCAGCTTGTAGATATAGCTCCGCTTTGAACCGATCAAAGCTGCCGCCTCATCGACAGTAAGATACTCCTTTCCAGAAGGAGGGAGGTTCACGTTACTGGTGTCGTTCGACGCTGTTCCCGAAACGAAATCAGCCAAGATTTTTTTGATTTCTGCCAATTCATTCATCACGCACGATAACTGTTCTGTTTCAGACATCATTCACCCACATTGTCTTTGATTCGCTTTGATGGGTTTATGATGAAGGAGAGAGGTGTGAAACGACGGGTCTGCTTTTGCCCATTTTGGGCGGTTTGAGCGGAATCGAGAAAATTTTCTGGAAAGTGCCTACGTCAGTCCGACCGACTGTCCACATTTCCCCTGTCACCAATAGTTGTAATTTATTATTTGTTTAAAACTACTTGAAAGAACTACTTGCAGACTGTCCAATGCAACGATTTTTCCTTTAGATTCATTGGTTTATTGTTAAAAAATCAATTATAGGCGTGGCGCTAGTGTCGTACAGGCGTGGCGCTAGTGACGTGACTGGCGTGGCGCTAGTGTCGTGGATAACTTGCCAAAACTCGCCGGAGCCCTTGATTTCACAGGCTTGGCTACTGCGTGGCGCTAGTGACGTGGATAACATTGGTTATAAACAGGGTTATCCACCATGGGAGCGAATTCGACTCAACCAGAATACAGCCCGTAGGGGCTGTAATTATCATAATTACCGTAATCGAAGTAGACGAGATAGGGCTTTGAATGAGGAGATGCGAACAAAGAAGGATTCGCCCCGAGGCTTTTTTGTCACTTAGGGGCGATATGAGGGTTCGTCTTGGTAATTATCAGTTTATCGCTTTGAAAAAGCGTGCTGTTGAAAATCTCATGATGGAAAATAGACGCTAATATTGCGGCATTTTCCAGCTTGCGGCGGAAGTCTCTCCGCTCTTTCGTTTCACTGCTGAACTGAAGCTTCAGGGCATCGAGGGGGATTTCAATTTGCTTTCTACGCGACATTGAATGAACTCGCCAATTCCACCAACAATAAAAATCAATGGCAAGTGGGTTTTTGGTCAAAGCTTTAATCGCGTGGGCAGAAACTGGCACAGCATTGCTCAAAATGCCCTGATAAAATTCCTCATCCAAGCGGATCGTGGATGACCAGCCAGAGTTCTTCCCAGGACGCATAGTAATCAGCGCTTTCCGAGATACCAAAACATTCTCAATTTCTACCCCATGCTCCACAACCCGCTCAATCTGGAAGGAAGAGCGCGCCAAACGGTTAACCTGGTCCAAAACAAGAGCCGCGTAACGCCCGGAATTTGATAGCCCCAGATTTTTTAAAAACTGACTCTGACTGGTATCAATTAATAACTCCGGGCTTTTCTGTCGCTTGGCTTGTGTCGTTAACCATGCCAATAAAAGCCTTACCAAGCCCCCAGCGGGAACACGTTCGCTGGACAATACCGACACTTTGACATTGCCATTGGTGCGCTGAAACAGGTTTTTATCGGTATTGGCCGCCGGCAATGGACTAAGCTGGCAAAACAGTTGCGGCATGAACCATGTTTCAGGGTTCAGCTCTTGATTTTCTGCCTGCTCAATAAGACTTTGATGGTAGGCAGTAAACGGCTTGCCACCCATCAATCCACCTTCCGACGCTCAAGCCAATCCTCTACGTCGGTGCGCTTCCAGCGTACCGCTTTTGTAGTTACAGCAATGGGTTTTGGAAAATCAGCGTTCTTATCTGCCCGAATGCGGCTCAGCGTCGGATTGGAAATGCGTAAAAGTCGCTGGACATCACGTACCGTTAAAAGCACGTCCGACTCAACGTCACGCTCTCGATCTTTCTTTTGGGATTTCATAAAAATAGCTCCTTTGATTTCTCTAGGAGCTATTTTCGGTTTAACTACCTTTAACCGAAGAACGCGCTTTTTACCATTTTGGGCGCATAAGGCAGTTTTTCAGTATTTTTATCGTTAGGTTCCTGGCCCGCCCAGATTCACTTCTATTTTGTCCATTGCCTCCCGACGCTTTGCATCCACGTCTATGTCATCAACGCGATCCATTGCACGCTGATCGGCAGGCAAACGGTCCCCGTCGATATTGAAGACACTGCCAGAGCCTGTGAGGGCGTCCATAGATATATTGGATCCATTGGGAAACTGACCGTTCTGCTGAAGAATAGCCAGCCACTCATCGAGATTAACCTCATCCCAATTGATTTGAGAGATCTGCTCAAAGGGAATGCCTCCACAACTCGGATTCTTAGGGGTTCCGAAGTCCTGACCAAACTGAGGCCGCACCTGTTCCTGGATGATTCGAGACAGTGGTGAGTTGAAGCAGCAGTACGCTTTGCGCTTCTCGATGCAGGCACCAAGCACCTCTTCCTTGCAGTATGAGCCAACATAGGTGCAGCTATCCGTTGCCCGCTTGGTGTTCATCTCCAGCTCTTCCTGCTCGCAGGCATAGACCATTTGAATCACCGCTATCGCGACCACGTACACCGTATAGACCGTCATTGCCGCCCCGAGCATCGAGGCGGCTTGACTCGCCATTTCGGTCATTGCCTCCTCAGCCGCTCTATCTGCCGTAGCAGTAGCTGCCGCCTCGGTCGCGCCATCCTGTGCCAAATTACCCATCACGTCCTGCAACATACCTTTAGCCTGCTCTTTCAGCTTCTCGATGAGCTGGTTCTTCAGTTCCTCGATGGGCGACCATATCTCCTCAACGGCACCAGAAATATTATCCATGTAGTTTGTAAACGGCTGAGACACCTCCGTCCAAGCGTTCATGACTGGCTCACGAAGAGTTTGGTACGAGCTTTTGATGATATTGGTGTCCTCAAGCGCCAAGACTGCACCATCAAGCTTCGGAACCTGGCGAATCATCATCAGGTAATCAGCCATGCTAACGTTGGAGGGTTTCTCACAGCAGTCTGAAACTCCGCCGACGGCAATCTTGCATTCCCCCGCCTCACCACCGAACGCGGTGCAGGTCACGTTCTCATCCCCAGTCGCATTGCCATCGTCATCTTGGCCGGTGCAGCTCATGTCCTGAGTCATAAACTGAGCAGCGTTCAGCAACGCTGAGGCTTTCGCGAAGTTCGCGGTCTGGTCGTTGGATTGTGTCGGGTCGAGGCAGTCGTCGCCCATGCAGCGGATAGCTCCACCGCACTGGTATTCAGTGTTTTTCTCAACGGTGTCGATGTCCACACTACTCCCGCAGTCCCACGTCTCCTCTTTGACGTAGCACACACCGGAGTTACCCTGAGCACCATCAACACACTCCGAGCTTATAAAGCCGCACTGCGGGTTTTCTTCGTACTGCTGGCACGTATTTAGATTCCCGCCTTCGTTGACCGGGCATTGTTCTTCGCCATTAACATCGGTGTAGCAATCCATCTCTCCTTTGTAGAAGTCGAAATCAGCCACAACATCGACCTTTTTGCACAGATTAGGGATACCTGGGATGGGAGAAGGTTTCAGGCTGTCCTCGCAGATTTTGATGCCATTCGTGTAGGTGCAGCCTTCCGCGTCACGCGGATCGTCCACGCAGGTCAGGCTCCCCTCTGCAAAGCCGTCCACCACGCCAGTAGCAGATTCAATACAGCTATCCGGTGACCATTCATCTTTGATGATGGCCTTGGAGGGGTCGTACTTGATGCGAATCTTGCCGAAACCTTCACCCTCGCCGGAGACTGATACGCGGATTTTGAAGCGAATCACTGAGTCTTCAGGAGCGTTCCGGAAGTATCTGGTCAGATCGAGATTAGGGTTCTCGTCCCAGCTTGTACTCAATTCACACGCACCGGCGGCTGTCTCTGGTGGGAAATTGTTATTGGGGCCAGACCAAACCTTTACTTCTTCACCAGGCTCACCAATCCATATCTGCATGTAGTCGTCCCACTTGGCGCGTATTAGCGTGGCCTGAGTAATGGCAGCAGGATTAACGATTTTGATTTCCGTGAATTCTTCGTAAATTGAGCAGCTACCACTCCAGTAGTTGTCTCCCACCTTACCAATCCACACGTCAGAACACCCACCGCCAGCACCATCGCATGGTGAAATGTTGTATGGACCGTCATGGTGCTTCACCACTGCCGCTTCATAATCGTGGATGACTTCACAGGTGGCACTCTTGTCGGTCACACGGTCGCAAGTTTCGTACTCCGGGTTATGTACCGACATGGTGATTTCATCGAAGGTTGTTTCGGCGGAACAGTCACCGAAGCCCTCAGCAATCACATCAATGTTTTCGTATGTGGCGTTGGTGAGCCCCAGCATAGGGTCGGAACTGAAATCCGGGCGACTCTGGTTTGAGGAATCCACCAGAACTTTATACGCCGCGCCTGAGATGGAAGGGGTGTCACTGTAGGCATCCTCCCAGAGCGTGTCCTTCGCCTCACTACCGGTTTCGCCCATCCCCTCTTCCGAGTCATAGATCCCCTGGAGCTGGTTGAGGTCAGGAGCTATGCCATCGGAGAAGTATTCGTTCTGCACCGAGGCGTTGGAAGGGTTGCTACCTGGGTACAGGCTTTGAACACTGAACTGAGTTCCTCCCTGGTATTGGAGGTTGCCGTTTTCGTCCATGGTGGGGATTGTAATTTGCCCATTTTGGACCTTAGCCGGAGTATTTTTTGCCTCGCGCCCCAGTTCGATACCCAGATTCTGGCCTTCGCGACCGAGCTGACTTAAAAAGTCCTGAGTATCAACTTCAGGTGACTCTTGAGCCACGCCGTGAAGGGGCATCAGAGTCGTGGTGACAGTTAAAAGGTAGGCAATGGCTCTCATCAAGCCTGGTGAATTTCGCATAACGACCTCTCCAAAAATCTTTTCGAGAGATCATATCGAGCATTCGGCGCTTCCAGCGGATGTGTAATTTACCGTTTTGGGCGCATAGCGTTAAATTGACCAAATTTCCTTTCACATGTGAAAGTTTTTCAAAGGCGGCGAAAGGTAGCTCAAGCTGGCTCAGCGAAGACTTCAACCGCTGGCATCGCCGCACTCTTCGCATTCGGTGGCTGAAAACAGTGCGGGCAGTGTATTCCCGTCGCCTGATTCACAGAGGTGAAAAATTCACACCCGCAGTCGCAACAATGCTCAAACATTGCGTCCCCAGAGCGCATCTCCGACGCTAAGCACCAGGCATCCGAAATTGTGAACATCTGAAATGCCTCCTTGCCCATCGGCGAGCTGACAGGCGCAATCTCAGTGTTTGCTGCACGATACATCCGGTATGCGCGATTCAGTGCCGAAATGCAGGTCGAGGATTCAATGGCGCTTCCACCTATCTGTCGATAAAACCCCATCAGAAGCGAAGCATGGAGCTTGGAAAGCTGATTCGTTACCAAAGAAGCGCCACTTTTGATGGTGTTGGAGGTCCTGTTTTTGCCGACCTCCATCCCATCATCTTCCAGATCTCGGTAAATCCTGCGTACCTGTTTATCTGTCAACCCAGTCTCCAGAATGATAATGCGGGTTACGTATCCCATGAGAGCCATCTCACGTGCTTGAACCCACAGGTGTAGCGGATTGTTACGGGTATTCATACGTTGCCTCCCACCGACAAGCACTGCTGATACTTCATGAAGAACGCCTGCCTACGCTTACGAAGGTCTGCTGAGGGCAACAGACCTTCGACGATCTCCGAACTAAATCTGAGAGTGCAGGCTGTACAAATTTCTGTAACCAGTTGACGGATCTGATTGTCGGTAGCCTCGGCCACAGCCTTCGCCAGTGACTGGCTGACACCAAATGCGGTTGCGGCCATTGGAGCGTCTCGGCGAGCTAAGTTTCTGAGCGTCAGCCAGTACGTCACGTCAAACTCTCGCTCTACACCCTCCATTCCTGCGAAACCAGGTGGAATAGCACGCTCGTATTCACGATACAGAAAATCACATACGTCCGGTTCCGGCGTGTGCAACTGAAAGCTTAAAACTACGCCTGAAGCCAACTTGGACAATTCATGAGATGGCGTGACAGCTAAGGCCACAACCGTACTTTGTGGTAGTGAAAACTGCTCTCTGGCCACGCTGGGAGCATGGCGGCAGAGAGTTGCCAGCAGGTTCCAAAGGGTGAGATCCAACTCAAACACATTTTTGTCTGGGCGCTGCTCAGTAATCTGAGCAGCCTGGTTATCCAGATCGGACATTGAAAGTAGAGGTGACATTGTTACGCCTCCTCTGCGAATCGCTTCTTGTAAGATTTTGGCAGATACAGAGTAAGTGCAACCCCACCGGCAACAGACAGCGCAAAATAGGCTAAATCACCTGAAGTCAGCAACTGTCCAATAACAAAGTAGATGAACCCTACAAGCACAAACCAAAGACATTTTTCAGCAAACATAACTACTCCTCAATCAAAGCAAAGCATTGCAAAACATATCAATATAAATAACACGAGATCCGGGATATGCAAGGGGTTTTACTGTGTTTTTTTACAGTATCATTTTATGGTTCTATGAACAGAATATTGAGCGACTTGCATTTATAGAGATCAGGGGTAGGATTTAAATTAGGGTAATTTTTATCGGAAAATAGGCTATGAAACTATTAATCTTCGTCCTTTCAACTTTGTTCGTTAGTTACAAACTTGCTGGCATCGGCGGCTTGATATTATCGCTCATTCCGCTCGCGTTAATTTTGAGCTTTACTGTTAGCAAAAGGAACGCACAATCAGGTTGCAACGTACATTCATCACAGCAGGACCGTTCGTCAGTTTGGGATGACAGCCAAATAGACAGGATTCCGTTCACATCGCCAGATGGTTCAGGATCGCAATTTGAAAAATGGGACGGTCAACCTTGGACAGGCCAATAGAAGAGAGCTGGATGAAACCAGCTCTCTAAGGTACGTTATCGAGTTAACAAAATTTCAATCCCTTTTCCCGCTAATCGCCTAGTGTCATATCTCCGCCCGATTGGTAACCGAACGCTTAGAGCTGCGATCTTCATTTCGAACGCCCTTACACCCGCTTTCTTCGCCAGCTTTTCAAGCAGAGCATTAGTCAGAATGATCGAGCGCATATTTTCTCTATGAGCGTATATTCGCATCCTCATCTTTTCCCCGCAGGGTGCCATGAATTCGCCCGCTTCCGCGTGTCCAATAATCTTATCAATCACTGCCACAGCTTCTCTTTTCATGAAACGCTCCTTTACTCTCCATTCTGTACAGCCATATAGCGGCTTACTGGCATCAGATAACCCCCGGCCTGCTCGCGCCCAGCACCCGCAGAAGCCTCAATAATGTCTGCTGCTTTGTTTGCCAGATCGGCGTCACCGCCGAACTCACTTTGAAGTTGCTGCCTGTATTCAGCTTCACGCCCGTCACTTGCTCCCAGTAGCGACGACGCAAACAGTTGCGCACCGGCTTCAGACTGAAGGCCATGCTCATTAACAGCCGTTTGGGCTGCCAGCTCACGGAACTCGTCACCGTATTGCTCAACAAAACGCTGTGCGTGCTCCGCACCTTCCTCCGATGCACTGGCAAACGCTGCCGCAAAGAACATTCCACGTTCCCTAATGGACATGTCTTTAGCAGCTTCCGACAAATCACTTTCTCCAGTAATCCACTCTTTGGCCGCTGTGTATCCGCTGACTCCGGCACCGATAATCGAACGCCCCAGGTCTGCGGCTCCAGTCGCGATATGACCCGCTACGCCGTACTCATCCTGGATGTACTGATCACCACGGTTTGAATCAGCGATAAACTGGTCGCGTTCTTGGGGAGTCATGGCCGCTAGGTGCTCCATCGAACCTGCGAAATCATCCGAGAAACCGCCTGCTCCAGCACTAACCCCACCAACTACTTGGTCGAAGAATCGGCCAATACCCTCGGTAGTAGAGAAGATACTCGCCGAGGTAGATGGCTCGACTTCAGACGCCATAATTTGACTTCTCAGAGCACCGAGCCGCTCTCCCCGGTAGTCGTCTCTGTTTTCAGAGTCTGCCGCTTCTACGTGGCTTAGGTTTTGGTTATGACGCTGAAGCACTACGCTCTCCCCAGGCACGCCTGCCCTTGCCTGATTTCTTTGTTCGTTCGACATGTTCTGGGGTTCTTGAAGCTCTCGCGCACCTATCCCATGCGTTATCGCTGGAGAGCTTTCCAAAAGATCTTGCTGTGCATTGGAATCTTTCACGGTTGTCGCGCTGCCCGTAGCACTTGCGATGGTTTCGGCAGCAATAGCCTGTTCCGATGCTTTACCAGAGTTAAGAAGCGCATAGAGCTGACCACCTGCGGTTGCTCTTGCTGAATCCATTCCCAACGCTTCATAAAACTGGGATTTCTCAGCCGCAAGTTGGCGTGTTTCGGGTGAAGCCATCCGCATCCCATCTCTTAGCTGTGAATGAGCTTCAGGACTGCTGGTTACTGTCTCCGCTAGGGCTCTCATATCCATTGCACTCGTCGTTCCAATGCTCGATTGAGCGCTGGCGAGACGCTGATAAGTATTTTGTGCTGTTATGGCTTTGGGCGCGGGTTCAGAAAACTGCTCACGCTGCTCCTCTCCAAGAGAGTTCGTAAAGCGCTGACCACTCTGCGTATTGACCTGACGAGCTATATCCCTAGTCAAAGCTGCTGAATCGCTATCAGTGAAACCGACATTTTTGGCAAGCCGGTCCATATCACCTGTCAGTTGCTGACGTTGATCAGTGGACGTAGAAGTTGCCGATCCGGAAATACCTCCTTTTACATCGACAGGTGCAGCCTTCGCTATTGCCATTCCAGCAGGGCCAGCCAACAGGGCTCCCGCAACCTGCCCGGCATCAACGTTCGCACTGGCTTGCATACCAATCGCCCCAGCAATGGCATCTGTATGGCTCTCATTCAAACCATATTGTCGAGCGTAATCCTGAGCTTGGCCGTAAATCGCCTGTGCCTGTGAAGAGTCAGATGCACGAAGGGATTGCCCAAGCCCTTGTAAACGAGCGTAGCTTTGTTCAGCAGAGGCCCCAGAGAAAACCGAATTAGAAAGCTGGGATGCAAATGACTGTGTTGCCTGGGCTGACGATGCCTGGGAGGAACTAACCGCACTACTGAGCATGTTCCCGACATTAACTTTGTCTACCATGCTCTCGGAACCGGTAAGTTGAAGCCCTCGGAAGTCATCAAATTGGCCCTTTGGCATCATTTCTAGTACTGGTGATGGCTTCATCGCGTCAGGGCTTGGAATTTTTTCGTCAATGTGATCTTTTCCGCCAATGCGACCGGCTAAACTGGTAAAAGCATAAGTAGAGCCGGTAATCATAAACAGGGTAAGTACCGGTGTTGCAGCCACTAACATGCCTCCCGTTGCAACCCAATGGGATGTTATCTGGTATGCCTCGCTTATCCCGTGAAAAGTGGAAAATGGGTCGTTCTCCAGAGCACTCAATTCACCTGTAGCGGACATGTGAATATAAAGATTGATAATCGATAAAGTAGGCATCCAAAGCTGAATCCATGCAAGAGCAACTAAATACTTGCCAACTAGGCCAATACCAAAACGACCCATTAGCATAAAAAATCCGGCTAAAGGCGCTATTGCATAAACAAACCCCTCAAAAAATGCCATCACTGGGCGCGCAATAGTCATAAACATCGTTTGCTCAGCAGCCCATTGTGTATTTCTTTGCTGAATTGCTTGATTCAACATAATGGCCGACGAAAAATCACGCAGGTCCTGGTATTTTCCCTTGGCAGCATCTTCGTACAAAGGCTTTAGTACAGTAGTTAACATGTAGTCCTGAGCGTCAGAACCAACCATTCCCAAATTTGCCATAGCATCAGAGAGACGGCTTGCCATATTTACTCCCGTAGCTCCGCCACTCACATCGTTCATTGCACGCTCAATAGCATCTTGGAAAATATAGCTTCCTTTTACTTCATTCAGGGCGTCCGTGAGTGCAACATAACCATCGGAACAGGTGTAATCTTGAGGTGTTCCTCCAAGGTAAAGCCGAGTTCCATATAAGTCAGAACTAAAGCGTATTGCTTGCAATGCAGGCAAAGTAAATAGGTCTTGTATTGACGCCTGATGTAAGTCAACTTTGGTTAGCGTGCACTCCCGAATGTAATTGTGAATTGAAAGCTCCACGTTAACTCCTTCACCACCAATGGCATCATCCATTGCTTTAAACACAATAGGCTTTGTTGCTGCTCGTTGTATGTTGTTTATGATACTAAGAGAGTCAGCAAAATGACTTTTGGTCGTTCCTTGAGAGGGAACAGAGTATCCCTGTTCAAAAAGTTCAGTGATCGAGTACCCAACTCTCGAAACTATAGAGCCAGCGGCTACTAGAACTGGAACATTATCTACCACTCTAACTTCGCCAGAATAGGCGTCTTCAATTAGTACAGTCGTCGAAGGCCCAAAAGCCATGGCGTAAAAAATCCAAGCCACGAGAATTGAGCCAATCTGAATCTCCTTAGCTCCACTCATTATTGATTGAAAGAAAACGATTAAAACACCAATCAACAGTCCTATCGATGCCATCGTTGTGAAGTCGCCGGTCCCAGTAATCATGGAAACAGCAATTAATATCTGCTCCAAGAATGCCGAATCACCGACAGAGTGTATGGTCCACATTGGGAAATCTCCTGTTAAAAACTCCCCCTCATACTAAATACTCCTATCACTAGACCACGCACGTGTTCTTGCCCATTTTGGGCGCAAAGCCAAATTTAGGGTAAGTTTGTACCGTCAGCACAAACCATTGTTTTTTATGAATTAACCAAAGTTTTTGGGTTGCGTTTTCTTAAAGTCGTGAGACACTTTTTAAAGGTAACGGAGGATAAACCCATGAAACGATACATCGAGATTGCAGCTTCTGCTGCTGTAGTTCTGTCACTGGCAGGTTGTGCAACCACCGGGTCATCCGACCCCGCAACCTATGAACCGGCTAAATCCCGTGCGTACAACCTCGCTCAGGCCGGGGGTATCACTGAAGCGCGGGATACGGAGAGAAAGCACCTTTCAGAAAACGAGCTTTACAAGGTCGCTTCCAATGCCGACATCCTTATGTGGGATCGAGGAGCAAATTGGAGCGGGGGAGAAGCACTGGGAGCCAGCCTCTTGTTTGCAGCCCTGGAGCCAACGTCGAACTTCGCGAAAGACTCTTTGTTCGGCTGGATGCCTTCCAGCATGGCGACAGATGCCGTGCAGGCCCGTGCGAAGATGTCAGAAGTGACTACCTCCGCAATGAAAAATGCACTCGGTAGCCTTGGCTATACGTATGAAGCCACGCTAGAGAACTACGACCAAAAAGCAGTGTTTGGGGGCGGAAGCGCTTTTCTGTTCAGTCAGATAACTATTATTGCTGCAAATCAGGGATGCCCCTCGCCAGATTCTGTCGATCACTACTCAAAGACATGCTATGTCTCTTCTCAGATCATAGAGCCAAATCAAGGCTTTGAACCTGCGTTCCTGGGAGGTGGTCAGGCCTGGTCGTTCACGACTGAAGGTGTGAAGGCCTCATCTGTAAAACTGAATGTCCCGGAAGGGGTAACCCTGGACAGTGTATCCATCATCGGCGCGATCAGCGCAAATCTGCCCGGTTGGGCCTACATGTTTACCCCTCAAACCGATGACACTCCTCCCATGGTCGTAAACAAGGGGAAACCCTTGTACTTTGTGGAACCGGTTAGTAACGATGGTAAGAATTAGCCCAACACACAAAGCGACTGATTGGAACGATGACCTTCAGAAACTTTCACATGTGAAAGTTTCTGAAGGCATCCGATAACAACGACGTGAGGTATTCGGTTATGGCAAGAACACTAGACCAAATTCTGGACCAGGAGAAGCCCAGTGTTGTGGCTGAGGCCAGACGCAAGGCTTCAGAGATGCTCAACGCGATGGATCAACAACCGATTGTCAACGCCAAACAGGACCATGAAGCCGATTCCGTAGATTCCTCTCCCCAGAAATAACAAAGGGCCAGATAAACTGGCCCTTTAATTACTCTTGTTGAGCTGAAGAAGCCACTACGACATATACCGTATCGTAAGCGACAGAACCCGCCTAGCATCTTCAATGTTTCTGGCAATGAACTTGATATTAATTCACGATCGTCTCTTTCACGATATTCATCTAGGGATTGGCTAATTTAGCCGTGTTGGGCGAACGGCAACACTATCGGCAATATTTTGCCGCTCATCGTCTTGAGAAAAAGGGGGGATAAAACGTGGCTTTTTACGCATTTACCCCTGCGACATTGCTGGTAATGTGCCTTCATGTCAAGCACCAGGCCTTACCTTTTAGTTGGCACAGCCTTTGCTTGGATGCTGACTTTACCGGCAAGAGGAATCACTATGCAAATCACAAGTGGGGTAGCCCCATTACACACAAGTCAACGCTATAGTGCAGATAATTCCTATACATCATCAAAAAGCCCGGCTACCGAGCCAAACTCAGAAAGCCCCAGTCCGAATGGCGGTACGAAAAAAGCTGATTTTACGAATATGACCCGACAAGAGATGTTGGACTGGGTAAACACCGAGATAACCAAGGGAGAAATGTCCTTAGATGAAGGCTTTCCCTTTATGGCTATGACGATGAAAATCAGCGTCGGTACTGGTCAGCCTATTCCGGCATTCGATGATAATGCACGCTATGACATGTCTCAGAAGATTAGGGATGGCATCGATGGGGCGTTGAAGCGGAATGATCAAGAGACATATGAAATGCTGAGTTCTGCACTGAACATCATCAACAAATTTCAAGGAAAAACGATTGGTGTCGATACTACAGCCTAAAATGGTATATAAAGAAATATCGCGGCTCACGTAGCGTGACGAGTTTACTTGAAATCTAAGGTAGCGGTCATAAAAAAGGGTCAGCAATTGCTGACCCTTTTGTTTTGCTCCGGTTGAGCTAGAAGTTACGACGACAAACGTTGTATAGCGTCCTCTAGCACCCGTTTAGCTTCTTGGATATTACCTACCACTAAGCTTGGTACATTCTCCAAATCAACATCGGTAAAATTGTTAACAAGGGCGAGGCTTGTGTCTTGTTCAACCTGATAATCAGAACGACGTTCCTGCTGGGCTGGGTTATCAGTAAGCGACAACAGGAAAGCATCAACCTCATTTAGCGCCGCAGCGACCAAACTAGCATCCTCCTTACAGGTGTAAACATCAAACAGCCAGCCATCCTCTCCGTGTTGGTCGACTATGACTGAGACGTTATTGATGGTTTCTGATGAAATGTTCCCTGATATTAATTTCTGGTATTTATCAATATCATAGTCGGTCGCACCACTCTTATCAGCAGCCTTGCTAATACTAATGATGGTTTCCGCTGAAACAGTGTCATTATTTGCTAATATTTGAATGACTTTTTCATCAATATCGGCATCAAGTGCGCGGTCCAATGCTTGAACAGCTTTCTTCATGTTATCAACATTAATATGATCATGTTTAATCATTTTTGCTCTCCTTTCGAAAGGTTGTTAAATTGGATAAATAATATCAATCCAATTGGCTCTGCAAAGAAGCCGAAGTTGCCCAATAAGGGCAATTTCGGCTGTTTCATAGAGTTTTTTACCGAGGTGCATATCCCGATTCAGCAAGCCCCTTCTGCAACGCAGATAAAGCCTCTCTCATCAAATACGCCTCGTCATCGTCAACAGCATTAATCCTCACTTCTTGCCAACCAACTCGCTTTACAAGCTGCGCTAAAGCCAAAGCCTGCGCATCGGACAGCTCAGTAAGGACGGATACTGTATTATCCATAAGGACCTCCTATGGGAAGGAGGGAAGCCCCTAAGGGCTTCCCCAGGGGCTTCATTAATTCACCGCACCGTAATGAGATTTCGCGTAGGCAAGATCGAGCGTAAAGGTAATCTCAATCCGGTCCACGACGAGATCGAACTTACGGGCATGTTCCAGCAGATTAGACCGGAACACTGATTCGGCGTCGTCATGCGACGTCGCGTTAACCGTCTCAGCGACCAGCTCACCTTTTCCGTTGTCGTAACAGACGTCGGTGTAGTACACACGTCCGCACACATCGAACTGGTGATTCTCTGGTTGATTTTTAATTTGTCCCAGCATGTCTTTTCTCCAAGAGTAAAAAGCCGGGACTTCGCCCTACCGGGCTTAGTACCCGGCTGGGTGGTTTAGTGCTTACCGAGGACCGGCAAGTGATTTGTTGCAGTGGAGCGCAGGTCGAATGACCTCACCATCAATGATGCGGCCAGTGATGAATCCGACAGGGGGATTCTGCTCTGATTGCTCCGGTTCAATAACGTCTCCAGAAATTGGCGACGAGGTTTGACTGACGACCCGTACGGGCCGCGCTTTGAATATTGATCGAACGATGACGTTAAGAGTGCGAGCTACCAGCGAGGCACCAAACGCAATAACGCCAACTGTGACAATCATGACCAAAACGAATGTGGAAAAGTACATATAGAGCTCCAAACAATAGTTGATTGAAAGGGGCTCATCCGTGACCGGGAAGCCCCGGTTACGGGTTTAAATGATTTATCGGGAACGCGAAAACCAATCTGAAACTGGCTCAAACTTGTCGCCCGACTTCATTATCTCGATGAAGTCATCCTCGTTGTCACATCGGGCCAAACCGAAATAGCTTTTCGTAAATCGGCCATCAAGGCACCGAAGGACCGTGAAGTGGAGATTTCCTTTTGACTCACAGTGAGCCATGACAATCCCTCTGCGTTGATACACATGGGAATCATTCAAAGGAAGCACCAAGCCGTTGACTTCGAGTTTTTTCATCTTGCACCTCAAATAGTTTTGAGGGGTCTCCCAGTACAGGGATACCCCTGTCTGGGATGATGGTTAAACTTGCTGTTTGTTTGAGGAGGCCAGCTACCTCTCTATTTCCGGCGGTTCCGGAAATTGAAGATAGGTTATCGGACAATGGCCGTGAGGCTCGAAGCTACTTTTTCCCTTTTTGGGCGCAAAGAGGTTTTTTGTCTACTTGGGCCTGGGAGGTTCGCCTGGTCTGCCTAACAGCTCCCATAGAAGTCTGAAGGCATAGAAATGATCCCGTAGGGTTGTACTGCTCAGATGGCTCTGCCGCGCATAGTACCTGTGGATATGTGCTCTACCCACCTGATTAGGCTGGCTTACGCCTTGCTCATGGGCCGCAATATCTGACAGTGCAGCAATCAGCCGTTTCACCATCGCCCGTCTGGCTGTCTTGCCACCATGGCGAACATACACATGTGCTCGCTCTCTTACCCATTTTTCCATCGCTTACCCCAAATATGAGTTTGTTACGTCAATACGACCGTGTCCCAGCTCCCGCGCTATCTCAGCACGGATCTCCTGATCCACTGTCTTGGCCTGGGCGACCGAGATCCCCAGTTCCTTGGACAGGTATTCATGATGAGCCCGACCGTGGGCCACACCAGCGCGGATAGGGCTATCGGCCCCCATAAGGACCCTGTAGCGCTCCTGAGCATAGTGGTGGCGCTCACCATGAAAGTTCACCGGCTGACGACCAATCTCCCGATATGCCTCTTGTCGAAATTCTCTGTATGTCTGGTTGCCTGGGATCATACTGCGGCCATCCTGGATGGCCGCAGCTCTCTGAAGAGCGGTTATCTGAGCATTAGAGGTAATCGGCACCATACGCTGGCGACCACCTTTGGTTCCGTCCTTGATGGCAACAACCCCTTCTTTCTCTGCCTGTTTCAGCGCCCGAGTCGCATCAAGCTTGGCCGACTCCTCGAATCGCAGGCCAAAGTTGCGCTGCACCTCCAGCAGCGCTCCCAGCCGTTCTGAGACAGCCCCTATAGCTGCCTGGTGGGCCGCTTCCGAAACGCTCCGGTCGCTCGATGCGATCCCTGAACGCTTGGGAAGCCCGCCCTCAGCGACAGGCGCTACTCTGACTTGTCGGTCGCCACGAGCAATCTCCATCACCCGGTTTACTGCCGACAGGTAGTTCTGAGCTGTGGAGGGAGAAATCTCGCCACGCTCAAACCTATCGTTCAGATGGGCCGCATAGGCCACCAGATGGGCCTTCTCGATGTCTCGCATGTCCTTTATGCCCTGTTCGGTCTTGATCCAGGATGAAAAAACGCTCCAACGATCATGGATCGTTGCAATTGAAGCAAAGCTTCTCATCCCCTCTTTGAGCGCGTTGAGA
The DNA here is from genome assembly GCF_902705805.1 of Alteromonas alvinellae. Lineage (NCBI taxonomy): Bacteria > Pseudomonadati > Pseudomonadota > Gammaproteobacteria > Alteromonadales > Alteromonadaceae > Alteromonas > Alteromonas alvinellae. The sequence continues at coordinate 29,142 of NZ_CACSIH010000151.1, forward strand.
CCCGCCCGCGTCATATCACGGCTCTTAAGGCCATAGTTTCTGGCATCCGGATTGGATCGTTCTGAGCGCATAGTGCTATTCCTTCTTGTTCTGGTTCTGGCCTGCCCGAAAATCGTTGGTAAGTGATAAACGCGATTTTTTTAATCAGCTTCGCGTGCTGAGGCCAAATCAGGGTTCTTGCCCTGGCAAAGGGTGGATAAACCGAGCACCCACGGTCATTTACATACGATCAACACTGCTATGGAGCGGGCTGCTCTCGCCACTGGCTGGTCTGTTCCGTTGGAACAAACTGCCAGCAGCTCCGGCTGGTGAAGTCGCTTTTCTTGGAAAGTTAGCGCGTAGCGCTCGCCGCCTTGCGCGGCTGTGTTCGCGCACATTCGTGCGCGGGGCGAAAGCCTTGAGCCATTGAGGCACAAGGCTTTCGGCGGGGTTTGCTACCCCGTCTCTGTTTTCGCCGTTGGCGACAGAGACGGGGAGGGGCATAGTGCAAGCTCGGCATGCGCCAGGCTCACATGGTTGAGGTAGAGGTGGTCCTCTGGAATTTGGCTGCTCATGATCGAGTGCCAGGTACGCCACAAATTCAAGAGAACAGCAGCGAGGAGGGGCATTTGCCAACTGCAAGCAGCGGCAACGATGACGATATAGCGTCAGGGGTTCACGAATGGGGATGAAGTTCATCAGGGGTTCCTCCGAAGGTTTACAGACGGAGGAATGCCCACGGGGGACAGTCCCCCAGAGGGTTGGTTAGATAAAGGCAAACGCCTTGTTTAAATAAACTGCTGTTTTCGGCCAGCTACCATTTACGTCATTAATATTAATAGGTTTTTTGGCTCGGTCAAGCTGCGTATTTCGGTGAATCCGATCGGTC